>CAMOIK010000001.1 GCA_946615875.1 uncultured Verrucomicrobiota bacterium
GCTACGCCCACGAGGCCGGAGTGAAATACGCCCGCCCCTTCGTGAAGTACACGCCCACGTGGGCGAGGAGCTTCATGCCGCAGGACCAGCGCCAGCGCGAGCACGTGGCCTCGATGAAGCTCATCCCGATCCCCGGCCTCATCAAGGACAGGCGGCTGGTCTTCTGCGACGACTCGATAGTGCGCGGCACCCAGCTGGGCAAGCAGGCCGCCCGCCTCTACGCCGACGGATGCCTGGAGACTCACATGCGCATCGCCTGTCCGCCGCTCGTCTTCCCCTGCCGCTTCATCAACTTCTCGCGCTCGAAGTCGGAATACGACCTCATAACGCGGCGCTACATACGCGGCCACGAGGGGACGGACGCGAACCTGGACAAATACACCGACCCCGACACGCCCGAATACGCCGCAATGGTGGAGTTCATACGCGAGAAGCTCAATCTGACCACGCTGCGCTTCCAGAGGCTCGACGATCTCGTGAAGGCGATCGGTCTGCCGGAGTCCAAGCTCTGCACCTACTGCTGGACGGGCAGGGACGTGTCGCTAAAGAACTGCGCCGGCTGCCCCTGCCGCAAGTGATGCGCTGCGCTTTGCTCCATTACTGGCTGACCGGCGTGCGCGGCGGCGAGAAGGTGCTTGCCGCGCTGGCGTCGCTCCTGCCTGGCGCCGACATCTTCACCCATGCATACCTGCGCGGGAGCATGGGCGGGCTTTTCGAGGGCAGGCGGGTGCGGGAGACCTTCATCGCGAGGCTGCCGTTCGGTCGTCGGCATCCCCAGGCATATCTTCCGCTCATGCCCGCCGCGGCCCGCCGTCTGCGGCTGGACGGCTACGACCTGATAGTCTCCAGCGAGTCGGGGCCGATCAAGGGCGTGCGCAAGCCCGGCGGCGCGCGCCACGTCTGCTACTGCCACACGCCCATGCGCTACGTCTGGGACGCGTCCGAGGAGTATTACCGCTCTGCGTCGGCGCCGCGCAAGGCGGCCATGCGGCTCTTCCTGCCATACATGCGGCGCGAAGACCTGAAGAGCGCCGAGTCCGTGGACCTTTTCGTTGCCAACTCGGCGTTCGTCGCCGGGCGCATCCGCCGCACGTACGGGCGCGACTCGATCGTGGTGCATCCGCCTGTGGACGTCGGTTTCTTCTCGGACGGCGTCGCCGCCGGTGGTGCCGCCGCCGAGCCCTACTACCTGTTCGCCGGCGCGAACGTGCCGTACAAGCGCCTCGATCTCGCCGCCGCGGCATGCCGCCGCATGGGAAGGCGCCTGGTTGTGGCGGGCGGCGGGCGCGTGACGGACGAGCGGCTGCGCGAACTCTACGCGAACGCCAAGGCGCTGCTCTTCCCCGGCACGGAGGATTTCGGCATCGTCCCAGTGGAGGCGCAGGCGGCGGGGACGCCGGTGATCGCCTTTGGGCGCGGCGGCGCGCTCGAAACCGTCCTGGCCGGCCGCACGGGGCTTTTCTTCGGCGAGCAGACGGTGGAGTCGCTGTGCGGCGCCATTGAAGAGTTCGAGGGGCGCGAGTGGTCCGCCGCCGCCTGCCGCGAGAACGCCAGCCGCTTCTCTCCAGACGTGTTCGCGGCGAAGATGAGGGGAGTTCTGAAGGTCTGAGAGGCGGCGTCGCCATCGCGGGAGTGAGTGGGATGAAGATCGACATAGTGAGCTGCCAGCCTGGGATGTTCGCGGGCTTTCTTTCGGAAAGCATCGTCGCGCGCGCCGTGAAGAAGGGCGCGTGCGAGATCAACATCGTGAACCTCCGCGACTTCGGCGAGGGGAACTACCGCAAGATAGACGACAAGCCATACGGCGGAGGGCCGGGCTGCCTGATGGCCTGCGCGCCGTGGTTCGCGGCGGTGGAGAGCCTGGCGCCGCGCCTTGGCGCCGAGGCGCGCATCGTGATGACCAGCCCCGGCGGCAGGAAGTTCCGCCAGGCGGACGCCGAGGCCCTGGCCAAAGAAGCCCATGTCGTATTCATGTGCGGGCACTACGAGGGCTTCGACGAGCGCATAAGGGCCCTCGCCACGGACGAGTATTCCGTCGGCGATTTCGTGATGACCGGCGGCGAACTCGCCGCCGCAGCGATGGTCGATTCCATAGTGCGCCTCCTTCCCGGCGTGCTGGGCGGCGGGCGGGAGGCCACGGCGAACGAGAGTTTCGCCAACGGCGGCGGCCTCGAGGCGCCGCAGTACACCCATCCGGCGGTGTTCCGCGGCATGGCCGTGCCGGACGTGCTGCTTTCCGGCGACCACGCCAAGATCGACGAGTGGCGCCGCGCAGCCGCCGAGCGCAGGAGCCGCGAATTTTTCGCCTCCGCCTCCGCGCCGTTTCGCGCATCTCCGGCGGCTCCGGCCGCTCCGCTACAGGTCCGCCCCACGCCTTTCGACGAGTGCTTCATGCGCATGGCGCTGAGGGAGGCGGAGAAGGCGGCGGAGGACGGCGAGGTGCCCACCGGCTGCGTCATCGTCGAGGAGCCGTCGTCGCCGGACGCGCCGCCCGCGTCGGTGCGGATACTCGCCCGTGCGCACAACCAGGCGGAGGGGCTGGTGGACGCCACCGCCCACGCCGAGATGCTCGCGCTCTCCGCGGCGTTCCAGGCGCGCGGCAACTGGCGGCTGACCGGCACCCGCCTCTACGTGACGAAGGAGCCGTGCCCGATGTGCGCCGGTGCGATTGCGCTCGCGCGCATCCCCGTGGTGGCGTGGGGGGCGTGCGACCCGAAGCGCGGCGGCGGCACGGTTTTCGACATATTCTCGCATCCCGGCATGAACCACCATCCCGCCGTGATCCCCGGCGTGATGGAGGCGGAGTGCCGCGGCGTGCTGCAGGAGTTCTTCAGGAGGCGTCGCAGCAGACAATGAAAAAGATATTCGCGCTCGCCATCGCCGTCTTCGGCATCGCATCCGCCCTCTTCGCAGACATCCCCGTGGTGGCGCACGAGAAGGGCTACTACACGTCGCTCGCGCGCCATGCCGTTCGCTGGCTGCAGCAGCAGGGCGTCCCGGCCAAGATGTTCGACGCGGCCGGCCTCCCGGACGCGCTGTCCGGCGCGAAGATCGCCTTCCTCGTCGGCTTCGACGCGCCCACGGCGGCGGAGATGGCGCAGCTGCGGGCGTTTCGCGCGAAGGGCGGCCGCCTGGTGGTGTTCTACTCGTCGTCGCCTGAGCTGGCGCGTCTCATGGGCGTCAAGGTGCTGGCATACCGCAAGGCGGCGTATCCCGGGCAGTGGAGCAGGATGGACTTCACGGCGAAGGAGCCGGCGGGTCTGCCGGCCTCCATCCGCCAGACCTCCACGGTGCTGCAGAGTTCCGTGCCGCTGCCCGGGCGGGGACGCGTGATAGCGAAGTGGGTCGATCGCAAGGGGAAGGGCGGCGGCGAGGCCGCGTGGATCGCCACCGACGCCGGCTTCTGGATGTCGCACGTCCTGCTGGCCGACGGCGACGAGCATCTGAAGGCGCGCCTGCTCGCCGCTTTCGTCGGCTCGGTCGAGCCAAGGCTCTGGAACGCCAAGGCCGCAGACGTCAAGGCCGCCGCCGAGCGCGCGTCGCTCAGGGCCTACGCTCAGGCGCAGACGCCCCGGCCGGGCGAGATACGCGCCGTCTGGGACCATTCGGGATGCGGCCTCTATCCGGGCGACTGGAAGCGGACGATGACGGTGCTGAAGGGCGCGAAAGTGACCGATCTCTTCGTGAACGTGGCGGGCGCGGGTTTCGCACACTATCCGTCCGACGTGCTGCCGCGTTCGCGCACGTTCGAGGAAGAGGGCGACCAGCTCGCCGCCTGCCTGGCCGCGACCGAGGGGACGGGCATACGCGTCCACGCGTGGGTGCTGTGCTTCACCGCCACGCGCGCCACCCCGGAACGCCTGAAGATATTCGAGTCGAGGGGATGGCGCCTGAAGTCGCGCGACGGCGCGCTCACCGAATATCTGGACCCGGCCAGGCCGGAAGTCCGCGCCTATCTCGTGCGCGCGGTGGACGAAATCCTCGCCCGCTACCGTGTGGACGGCGTACACCTCGATTTCGTGCGGTGGTACGAGCGCGCGCAGAAGCCCGCTGGCGCGGCGGAGACGATATCAAAGTTCGTGGCGGAGATGCGCCGCCACGTGAAGCGCCCGGCGTGGCTCACGGTGGCGGTCCTCGGCAAATACCCTGCGTGCGTCGCTTCGGTCGCGCAGGACTGGGACAGCTGGCTGAACTGCAACCTCGTAGATTACGTGGTCCCCATGGACTACACGGAGGACATCGCGAAGTTCGGCGAGTTCGTGGCGCAGCACGCCACCCGCAAATCCCACGCGAGGCGCACGATCGCCGGCATCGGCGTCACCGCGAACGAATCGCGCCTCTCCCCGCGCCAGGTGATAGACCAGATACTCGTCGCCCGCAGGCATTCCCTGGCCGGCGTCGCGCTCTTCGACCTGGACGTCACGCTCCAGACGCAGATACTCCCCTACCTCACTCTCGGACTCTGGAAATAGCCAATGACGAAACTCCTTGTCGTCCTGTCCCTCGCGGCCGGCGCTTCCGCAGAATGGCGCGGCGTCGCCGACGCCCTGGCGGCCAAGCACGCCGCCGAGGCGGCCGTCGCCGTGGAGTGCGCCGACCCGACGAACTGCATGGAGACGCTGCGGCGTGAGAGGCCGCGCTACGTGGCGTTCGTAATGCAGCCGTGCGAACTCGACGAGGGCGTGGCGGCGCGTCTGCGCGAGACCATGCGCACGGTGGACGGCGATCCCTACGACGACGCCATATGGAGCGTGCTGACCGCCCCGACGCCGGCCGACGCGCTGCGCATCGCCTCCTCGCGCGAACCTTCGCGGCCGGTGAGCATCCTGGCGACCACGGGTGTTTCCCCCGACGCGGTGCCTGGCCCGGTCACCGTGATATCCGACGCATATCCCGAAGGCGAATGGTGGAGCAAGGCGGCGGACGGCGCCATCTCGCGCCATTCCACCACCGGCGAGACGGCGCGCGTCTTCGCGGACGCTTGGAACGCATTCGACCCGGATTTGCTGCTCACGAGCGCACACGCCACGGAGCACAATCTCGAAATGCCGTTTTCGCGCGGCATGATCGTGCCTGAAAAGACGTCCGCCCGCGGTTTCCTCACGGCAGGCGCGAGCGGGCATTCGATACTCGATCCGGCAAATCCCGTCCGGCTGGCCCCCGCCAGGCGCGAAAAGGTGTGGCTGGCCGCCGGGAACTGCCTCATTGCCAATCACGTCGACGATCGCGACATGGTGATGACCGCGCTCTCGTTCGGCAAGGTCAACCAGTTTGTCGGCTACACCAAGCCCACCTGGTTCGGCTTCGTCGGCTGGAACACGTGGCGCTTCTTCTCCGGCGGCCAACCGCTGAACGAGAGCTACTACGCCGCCAACCAGTGGTTGAACCACAAGCTTTCCGCCGGAGAGGCCAAGGACGACTTGGAGCAGAAGGGTCTGCTTTGGGACCGCGACGCCACGTTGTTCTACGGCGATCCGATGTTTCGCGTCACTCTGCCCGCCGCCGACAAGGCGGGGTGCGCCGACCGTCTGCCCCGCCTCGTGGTCTTCCCCTCTTCCTTGACGACTCCGCCGGAAATCACGCCGCCTGAAGGCGCGACCGCGGTGGTGGCGGACGATTTCGCCCTTTTCCTCCCTTCAGAGCCTATGTAGGCGCGGACGCCCCCTCCTTTCGCCTTCCTTTGCCAGTTCCAACGACTTGCCAAACTCGTTGGAACGACCTGCCCGACTCGTTGGAACGACTTTGACGGGTCGTTGGAACGACCGGGTTGATGCCTGGGAAGGGGGGCGGGACGGGCCAATGATGGGATAAACGGGCATTCCAGGGGCGAAAATCGCTGAAAACGGCGCAATGGCCGTCTGGACGGGCGCCAATGCGCGGGGCGTGGCGCGATGGATGCGTCGCGAGTCAATATGCGCGGATTATGGGGCACGAGGCGCGAAAAATATGGTATAATATGCGGCATGATACGGATAGTCAGGAAAGGCGACAAGGCGATAGAGCGGTTCAATGCGCGACCGGCGTTCCCGGCCGAGGCGGAGGAGGCGGCGGCAAAGGTGCTGGCCGACATACGCAAGCGCGGCGACCGCGCCGTGGCCGACGCCGTGGCGAAATTCGAGGGGGCGAAGCTGAGGCCGTGCGATTTCCTCGTCAAGGGGCCGTGCGACCCGTCGCAGATCGACCCGCGCATCGTAAAGGCCGTCAAGGAGGCGCACGGTCGGGTGCGCAGATTCAGCGTGGCGTCGCTGCGCAAACCTTGGGAAATCACCTCGCCAAACGGCGGGAAGTCCGGCGAATTCTTCTCGCCGATGGATCGCGTCGGCGTTTACATCCCCGGCGGCACGGCGCCGCTGGCCTCCACGTCGATACACACGGTCACGCTCGCGCGCGCCGCAGGCGTCCGCGAAATCGTCGCCTGCACTCCGGCGGGCAGGACGGGCGAGATCAATCCCGTCCTCCAGTATGCCTTGGAACTGGCCGGCGCGACGGAGATATACCGCGTCGGCGGCATCCAGGCGATCGGCATGATGGCCTACGGCACGCGCACCTGCCGGAAAGTCCAGAAGATCGCAGGCCCCGGCAACGCCTTCGTGACGGCGGCCAAGCGCCAGGTCTATGGCTACGTGGCGATAGACCAGGTGGCCGGACCAAGCGAAATCGCGGTTTTGACCGACGGCTCGGTGGACGAGCGCTGGATCGCCGCAGACTTGCTGAGCCAGGCCGAGCACGGCAGCGGCCTCGAGAAATCGCTGTGCGTCTGCACCTCCATGGAGTTTGCCGAGAAGGTGCGGGCGGAGACGCTGCGCCAGACGAAGTCGCTTTCGCGCAGGGCGCTCGTCGAGCGCGTGATCAAGCGCGGCGGCATCCTCATCGTCGTCGCGGACAGCGTCAAGGACGGAATGGACGTCGTCAACGACTTCGCGCCGGAGCACTTCGAGATCATGACGCGCGACGCGCTCCGCGCAATGAAGGGCGTGCGCGCCGCCGGAGCGGTCTTCGCAGGGCCGTGGACGCCCGAATCCGCCGGCGATTTCGTGGCCGGGCCCAGCCACGTGCTGCCCACGGGCGGCGCGGCCAGGATGTTCAACGGCCTCACCCCGGACGACTTCCGCCGCCGCCACAGCTACGTGTCCTTCACGTGCAAGGACCTTTCCGACACGCTGGCCGCGATCGAGTCGTTCGCCGGCGTGGAGGGCCTGGACGCGCACGGAAGGGCGGCGGCCGTCAGATTTTCGTGAGCGACCGAACGGACCGCCCGCCCATGACATTCCTCCAGAGACACGCTTATGGAATCGGCGCAGGCTTCGCGGCCATGCTCTGGCCGTTCTTCCGCCGCCGCCGCCGCATATCCGTCGAAAACATCCTCAAGGGCGGCGTGGCCTCCTGCGAGGAGGAGGCGCGGCGCATCGCCAAGGCGGCGTGGTGCCATCTCGCGGGCCACATAGCCGAAGCGCTGTTCGTGCCGGGCGTCATCAACGAGGGCAACTGGCGCGAACACCTGGACTTCTCGGCCGCCGCGCCGGAAGCCGTCAGTTTGCTTCTCGACCGGCCGGACGTGCCGATACTGCTCGTCAGCTCGCACCACGGCGTCTGGGAGGCCGCCACGAACGTCCTCTCGTTCGCCCGCCCGATGATCGCCGTCGCCCGCGTCATGAACTCGCGGCTCGTCGCCGACTGGCTGAAGAAGCACCACTTCAGAGGGCGGATAACGGTCATAGACAAGAACCGCGGCTTCACGCCTGAAATCCTCCGCCAGTGGCGGCAGACGGGCGCGGCGATGACCCTGCTCATCGACCAGCATACGCGCAAAGGAGCGAGGCTCAGGTTCTTCGGGCGCCCCGCGCTCACCTACACCAGCGCCACGCGGCTGGCCATGCGCTGCGACGTCCCGATCGTCGTGGGGTCGTTCGTGCGCATCGCGCCATACCGCTACAGGCTCGTGGGCGGCTCGCCACTGCGCTTTGGCAAGGACGCCGACCGCGACGCGGCCACCCAGCAGCTCAACGACCGCTTGGAGGACGCCATCCGCCAGTATCCCGAGCAATACCTCTGGAGCCACAGGCGCTGGCGCGAGAAATGAAACTCTTCCCGCCGGTGGGCCGGCGGGGCGTTTGCGCAATGGCATGAAAATAGCTGTAGGACTTTCCGGCGGGGTCGATTCCAGCGTGGCCGCGCTGCTTCTCAAGGAGCATGGCCACGACGTGGTGGGCATCACCATGCGCCTGTGGCGCGAGGGACGCTACAAGGGGGGCGGCCGCGACGCGTGCTTCGGCGCCGGCGAGGCCGAGGACATTGCGGCGGCCGCGGAGCTGGCCGAACGCATCGGCATCCCTTACCGCGTTTTCGACTGCGCCGACGAATACGACAAGGCCATCGTTTCCTACTTCCGCCAGACGTATCTCGCGGGCAAGACCCCCAACCCGTGCGTGAGGTGCAACGCCATGATGAAGTTCGGCCTCCTGCCCGATCTCGCAAGGCGCAGCGGCCTCGACTTCGAGAGGTTCGCCACCGGCCACTACGCGCGCACCGCCGTCGCCGCCGACGGCCGCGTGATGCTAATGCGCGCCGCCGACGCCGCCAAGGACCAGAGCTACTTCCTCTACCGCCTTTCGCAGGCGCAGCTCGCCCGCCACGTCTTCCCGCTTGGCGGCATGACCAAGCGCGAAGTCCGCGAAATAGCCCGTCGGCACGGCCTGGCCGCCGCGGACCGCCCCGATTCGCAGGATTTCTATTCCGGCGATGTCGCGGAACTCATAGGCGCGGAAAGCCGCCCGGGCGACGTGGTGGACCTCTCCGGAAAGGTGTTGGCCAGGCACGACGGCTTCTGGCGCTTCACCATCGGCCAGCGAAAGGGGCTGGGCATCGGCGGGGGCGGCGAGCCGTACTACGTCATCGACATCAACGCCTGCGCCAACCGCGTCGTCGTCGGGCGCGCCGGGGATGCCGTCAAGACTTCGCTGAGGGTGGCGGACATGAACTGGGTCTCGATCCCTCCGGCCTCCGGCCCGCTGCCAGTCGCCGTCAAGGTGCGCTCCGCCGGCGAGCCGAAGGGACCGGCCGTCCTCGACGGCGACAGATGCGTGTTCCCGGACGGCATAGCAGGCATCGCGCCGGGCCAGAGCGCGGTCTTCTATTCGCCGGACGCGCAGACTCTGCTTTGCGGCGGCGTCATCGTCAGGGAAGGGGAATGAATCGAAACGGTCCGCGCCGGGGACGCCCCGCGCGGACCGCTTCGCCGTATTGCGCAGACCCCTCGGCTACTGGAGGCGGCCGGTGTATTCTTCCACGCCGGAGACGCCCGTGCCGTCGAAATACTCCTTCGCCCGGCGCTTGCGCAGTTCGTCCCACGGACGGGGATTGCCGTTGAGCTGCACCACCCACAGTTTCAGCTGCTTCTTGTGCCAGTTCACTTCGCAGTTCGAGCCCCATGCGCCGCCATGCCCGAACCAGGCGTCTTCGCTGTCCGTCTTCGGCGCGTTGAAACCGAGCGAGTAGCCGCCCATTTCCTTCGGGCGCGTGGAGACCGCCAGTATGCTCTTGACCGTCTCCTCCTTGAGGATGCGCGCGCCGTTGTCGCCCTTGCCGAGGTTCATCAGCATCCTGTAGAACTTCAGCTGGTCGCGCGCGGTCGTCCACAGTCCCGCCCCTGCCGAGGCGAACACGAAGCGGTCGTTGTATGGGCGCTGCATGCTGGGGTTGTCGGTCAGGAACTCCGCGGGCTTGCCCTCTCTGCATTTGTATAGCTCGATGTGGCCGGCGAGCTGCTCGTCGCTCGGCCAGAACGTGGTGGAGTCCATGCCCAGCGGATCGAGGACGCGCTTCTTGAGGAAGTCTTCCCAGCGCATTCCGGTCACGATCTCTACCACGGCAGCGCCGATGTCTATGCCAGTGTTGGAGTATTTCGTGCTGGTGCCTGGCTCGAAGAGCAGGGGCTGCGCGGCCGCGGTCGCGGCGACGCTGCGCAGCGGCATCTTGCGCGACCATCCGCCCGCCAGGCGGAAGTTCGGCAGCTCGAAGGGGAAGCCCGCCGTGTGGTTCATGACCATGCGCACGGTGATTGGAGTCTTCGCCTTCACGAGCGTCCGGGTTCCGTTCGTCTCCCCGCCGAGCACCCACATCTCCTCGAACTCGGGCAGGTATTTGGATACGGGATCGTCGAGGGATATCTTACCCTCTTCGACAAGTATCGCCACCGTGACGCCGCAGAAGCCCTTGGTCTGCGAGCACTGCATGAACGCGGAGTCGAGCGTGATCGGCCGCTTGGCCGCCACGTCCGCCCATCCGACGCACGTCACTTCTTCGGAGACGCCGTCGCGCTGGAACACGCTGATCGCGCCGGGCAGCTCGCCGCTCGCGATGAACGGGGCCAGCATGTCCTCCGTTGGGTTCGCGGGGCCGGTCGCCGCCGCGAGCGCGAACGCCGCCGCGATGCCTGCCCTCAGGATGTTTCTCGTCTTCATTGCCGTCTTCCTTCCTTTCTTGGGTGTGGATGTTTTCGTTTGGTTGTGCAATGCGGCGCGCATGGCGCGGACGTCACCCCAGCTCGATGCCAAGTTCCTTCAGCGGCCCGGTGACGAATGCGCGCGAACGAAAGCGCGGGTGCGGCAGGACAAGGCTGGGCGTGTCGATCCTCATGCCGCCGAAATCGATCAAGTCTAGGTCGATCGTGCGCGGCCCGTTGCGGACGCCGCGCACCCGCCCCAGGGCGTCTTCGATGCCGTGCATCAGCCGCGAGAATTCTTCCGCCGCGAGCGCCGTCTCCAGCACGGCGACCTGGTTGAGGAACTTCAGCGACGCGAACTCCTCGGGCACGCCGACGCCTTCCGTCTCGATTACGGCGCTCTTCGCCGAGAGGCGCGTGCGCGGCAGCGCGGCCAGCGCCTCCAGCGCCCTCGAAAGGTAGAGGCGGCGGGGCTCGATGTTCGACCCTAGCGACACGATTGCGCGCGTCAGCCCTCTTTCGCTGCCTTGTATGCCTGCCTGCATACTGCTATTATACCATATTTTCCGCGTGGCGGCGCGCACCGCGCACCGGATGTGTTGAAATTGTTCAACGCACTTTCAACGCATTTTCAACGCACGGCTTCCGTCCGATATGGGATAATGTGCGGCGTCGGCAGAAGAAAAGAAAGGAAGGGAAGCATGGATCGTGGAAGACTCGGCGGCGCGGGCGAAAGCGCCGCGCACGGAGAATGGGGCGAACGCGTGGCGGCGGAGCGCCTGCGCATGGAAGGGCTGGAGATAATCGAACGGAACTCCCGTCCGCTCGCTCGCGACAGGCGCCTGGAGATCGACATCGTCGCCTACGACCCTCGCACCGACACCATGGTGTTCGTAGAGGTGAAGCAGCATTCCGCGCACCTGCCGCTCGAAAGGCGCATTCGCGGCGTGGACGAGCGCAAGCGGCGCAATCTGCGCATCGCCTGCGCCGCGTGGCGCCGCGCAAACCGCTGGGAGGGGGATTGCCGTTTCGACGTGGTCGAGGTCTTCGGCACGCCGCGCTCGCGCCGCCCGGAGATAGACCATGTGCAGTGCGTGCGCCTGCATTCGCCGTCGCTCGACGCGGTGCGCTGGGTCTGACCGCCGCTGACGGAAAAATGCACAAGGGCACTTGCGCACTGCGCACGGAATATGGTATAATACGCGCCGCTGACGAGAACTAGAGATGACAACGACGCTTGACAACCTGTTTTTCGGCCTCGGGCTTTTCGGGCTTGCGCTCTTTACGGTGCGCGGGGCGCGTTGATCCTCTTTCTGACTGAAGCAGTCTTCACTCAAAGCAGAAATCAAGCCCCCGCCCATCAAAGGCGAGGGCTTTGAGTTGCAAGGAAAAACAATGAACGCGACAGACACAGATAACGAAGCGGCGCCGGTCCAGGGACTGGCGGACATACGGCGGGAGATAGACGAGATCGACGACCAGATGGTCAATCTCTTCACGAGGCGGCTGGAGATAGTCGAGCGCGTGGCGGCGTCCAAGAAGGCGAGCGGCAGCCCGGTGTTCGACCCTGCGAGGGAACGCTCTATACTGTCCCACGTCGTGGAGCGGGTGGCGCCGGAATACGAGAACGGAGCGCGGCTGCTGTTCTCCACGCTGTTCGGAATCTCCCGCGCCAGGCAGAGGGCGGTGCTGCACGGCGAGCCGGAGCTGGTCCGGGCGATAAAGGCGGCGATGGCTTCCACGCCGGAGAAGTTCCCGACCCGCGCGGTCGTGGCCTGCCCAGGCATCGAAGGAAGCTACGCGCAGCAGGCCGCCAGCCTTCTCTTCCCGCTGCCCACGATCATGTTCTTCCGCGGCTTCGACAAGGTGTTCGACGCCGTGGAGCAGGGGCTTTGCCCCTACGGCGTGCTGCCCATCGAGAACTCTGCGGCCGGCAGCGTGGCGGCGGTCTATGACCAGATGGATACGCATCGCTTCCATATCGTCAAGGCCCTGCGCCTCAAAGTCAATCACGTGCTGCTCGGCGCGAGGGGCGCGAAGATCGATGCGCTGAAGGAGATCGCCAGCCATCCGCACGCACTTGCGCAGTGCGGCGCATTCCTGAAGCGCCATCCGTCGGTCAAGGCCGTGCCGGCTTCCAATACCGCGGTGGCCGCGAAGGAACTGGCGGCGTCCGGGCGCACGGACCGCGCCGTGATCGCCTCCCGCGCGTGCGCTGAGCTGTACGGCCTGGAGGTGCTGTCCGACGGCATCGCCGACGCCGCCTACAACTACACTCGCTTCATATGCATCGCGAAGAAGCCGGAGATATACCCCGATGCGCGCAAGTTCTCGGTCATGATGTCGCTCGCGCACCAGCCGGGGACGCTCAACGGCATCATATCGCGCTTCGCCTCGATCGGCGTGAACCTGACCAAGCTGGAGTCCCGACCCATACCTGGCATGGACTTTGAGTTCCGCTTCACGTTCGACTTCGAGGCGTCGCCGCGCGACGAGGCGGTGCTGCGCCTCCTCGCGGAGCTTGCCGACGACCCGCAGATAGAGCACTTCACGTTCCTGGGGGCCTACAACGAATAGCGCGGACGCGCCGCGCAGGTGCGGCGCAAGGAGGAAAACATGGACAAGGTGACTATATTCGACACGACCCTGCGCGACGGCGAGCAGGCTCCCGGATATTCGATGAACGCCGACGAGAAGGTTCGCATGGCCCTGCAACTGGAGGCGCTGGGCGTCGATGTGATGGAGGCGGGCTTCGCAGTGGCCAGCCCAGGCGATTTCGCTGGGGTGGAAGCGATTTCCGCCGCGGTGACCCGCCCGGTGGTCGCCTGTCTCGCGCGAGCCCTGCCCAAGGACATCGACGCGGCGGCCTCGGCCCTGCGCCGCGCGCGCCGCGCCCGCATCCATACGTTCATAGCGACGAGCGACCTGCATCTCAAGTGCAAGCTCAGGATTTCCCGCGCCGACTGCCTTTCCCGCGTCAAGGCGATGGTGGCCTACGCCAGGAGCAAGTGCCCCGACGTCGAGTTCTCGGCGGAGGACGCCTCTCGCACCGACATGGATTTCCTGTGCAAGGTGATGGAGACCGCCATCGCCGCCGGAGCCACCACGGTGAACGTGCCCGACACCGTGGGCTACTCCACGCCGGAGGAGTTCGGCGCGATGATCGCCGAGCTCGTCGGCCGGGTGCCGAACATCGGCGACGCCACGATTTCCACGCACTGTCACGACGATCTCGGCCTCGCCGTGGCCAACACCCTCGCCGGCATTCGCGCCGGCGCCCGCCAGGCGGAGTGCACGATCGGCGGCATCGGCGAGCGCGCGGGGAACGCCGCTCTCGAGGAGGTCGTGATGGGGTTGCGCACGCGACACGACCACTACGGCGACATCGCGACCGGCATACGCACTGACGAAATCGCCCACACCGCCGCAATGCTCGCCAACATAACGGGCATAAAGATCGCGCCAAACAAGGCGATCGTCGGCGCGAACGCCTTCGCCCACGAGTCGGGCATACACCAGCACGGCGTGCTGGCCAACGCCAGGACGTACGAGATAATGACACCGGAGTCCGTCGGCGTGAAGAAGACCGAGCTCGTGCTCGGCCGCCACTCCGGCCGCCACGCCTTCGCCGAGCGCTTGGCGCAGATAGGCTATCCGTCGCTGGCCGAGGAGCGCATAGACGCGCTGTTCGCTGAGTTCAAGGCGCTGGCGGACAGCAAGAAGACCATAGACGAGCGCGATCTGGTGGCGCTGGTCGAGGCCGGATACGGCGTGAAGACAGACCCCGACAAGGTCTGGAAGCTGGATTCGTTCGTCGTCAATTCAGGTGACCACATGAGCGCGACGGCGCAAGTCACGCTGGTGCGCGGCGGCAAGAAGCGCCAGGAGGCGGCGCTTGGCACAGGCCCGGTCTATGCGGCGTTCGCCGCGATCGAGCGCGTCGTCCGCCGCAAGTTCACGCTTGAGGACTACCAGATACGCGCCGTCACCGAGCGCAGGGACGCCCTGGGGGAGGTCCTTGTCAAGATCACCGACAAGAAGACGGGCGGCGTGTTCAGGGGCCGCGGCGTCTCCACCGACATCATCAAGGGCAGCATACTTGCGCTTCTTGGAGCCTTGAACAAGATCGAGGCGTGACGGACGCGAGATAGAGGGCAGAAACCATGATGACAATGAGCCAAAAGATCCTGGCCGCCCACTGCGGCAGGAAGGAAGTCCGCGCCGGCGAACTGGTGATGGCGAGCCTGGATCTCGTGCTGGGCAACGACATCACCGCGCCGGTGGCGATACGCGAGTTCGGGAAGTTCGGGCGCTCCGGCGTGTTCGACAAGGGCAAGGTGGCGCTCGTCCCTGACCATTTCGCGCCCAACAAGGACATAAAAGCCGCGACGCAGTGCGCGGCCATGCGCGCCTTCGCCCGCGAGCAGGGCGTCGCCAACTACTTCGAGGTAGGTCACGACTGCGGCGTCGAGCACGCCCTCCTGCCGGAGAAGGGGCTCGTGACGGCGGGAGACCTCGTGATCGGCGCAGATTCGCACACCTGCACTTATGGCGCTCTGGGAGTCTTCTCCACCGGCATAGGCTCCACCGACATGGCGTGCGGCATGGCTATGGGGAAGACGTGGTTCCGCGTCCCGGACGCCATCAAGGTCGTCCTGTCCGGCCGGCCCAGGCGCCATGTGGGAGGCAAAGATCTCGTCCTCCACCTGATTGGCTCCATCGGCGTGGACGGCGCGCGCTACATGAGCCTGGAGTTCACAGGTTCCGGCGTGGCCGCGCTCACGATGGACGACCGCTTCACCGTGGCCAACATGGCCATCGAGGCGGGCGCGAAGAACGGCATATTCCCGGTGGACGACGCCACGCGCCGTTTTCTGGCGGAGGCTGGAGCCAAGCCGCCGGTCGTGTTCGAGGCCGACCCCGACGCCAGCTACGCCCGCACCATGGAGATCGACCTGTCCTCGCTCGAGCCGACGGTCGCGTTCCCGCATCTGCCGTCGAACGTCCGGACGGTGGCGCAGGCGCTCGGCGTGGAAATCGACCAGGTGTTCATCGGCTCGTGCACCAACGGGCGCATTGGAGACCTGCGCATCGCGGCGGAGGTGCTGCGCGGCCGCAAGGTGCATCCACGGGTCCGCTGCATCGTGATCCCCGCCACCCAGAAGGTGTGGCTGCAGGCTCTCGACGAAGGTCTGCTGCGCGTATTCGCGGAGGCGGGATGCGTGGTTTCCACGCCGACGTGCGGGCCGTGCCTCGGCGGGCACATGGGAATACTGGCGGACGGCGAACGATGCGTCTCGACGTCAAACCGGAATTTCGTGGGGCGCATGGGCCACCCCGGCTCGGAGGTCTATCTCGCCTCTCCGGCGGTCGCCGCTTCGTCCGCCGTGGCTGGCAGGATATGCCTCTTGGACTGACTGGTTGCGCCGCCCTGGCGCGTGGCGCCTACTGCATAGCCCACATCACTATGCTCATCGCGAAGCCGACGAGCGCGCCTATCACCCCGCCCCACAGCGTCACGCCGCGGAGTTCGCGGTTCGCCACTTCGCGCGTGAGCACCTCCAGCTTGCGTTCGTCGTAGCCCATTATCGTCTCATAGACGATGTTCCAGACGTCCGTTTCTTCTATCATTGCGGGCAGGTTCTCCGCCAGGTAGGCGGTCATCTGCCCGGCGGCGGCCCGCGCCACGGTCGCGCGCAGGTCGTCGTCGAACAGCCCCGCGACTTCGGCCAGCGCCTTCGCTTCGTCCTTGACCAGGCCCGGCAGGACGCGGTCGAGGCGCTCGCTGACGCGCGAGATGGCGGTGCAGACCTTGCCGCCGCACTCGTCTATCTTCTGGCGGATGTTTCGCTCGATGACCGCCCTCACGTCTGGGGCGCAGACCTTCGCCGCAATCTTTTCGGACGTCATCAGCTCAGTGCGGATGAGGTTCTTCGTGTTTGCGGCGATGAGTTCCTTCTTCTTGGTGAAGAGGGTGTTGAACACCCATCGGATCGCGAGCTCGTTGGTGCCCGCGCCGATGGCGAAGCCAACCGCCCCCTGGACGGCCATCTGCGCGAGAAGCGTCATTTCGCGGGCTTCTCCTCCTGCTCCGCCTCGGCGTCCGCCTCGGCTATGCCGAGCGCCTTTGCGGCCTGCACGAGGCCGGCGTCGTCGCTGGCAAGGGCGCACTTGACGCCGTGGACGGCCTCCAGCTCCTGGATGGTGGCCAAGTGGATGGCCTGCAGGGTGCCGACCGTCACCTGGCTCGCTTCGGAGGCGCGCTTCAGCACGGCGTCGGTCACGGGGACCTGCGTGACGGCGTTGCACACCGTCTCGATCCACGTGCCGAGGCGGGCGCGTCCGGCGTCGTCGATCATTCCTTCGAGTCGCAGGCGGTTCGCGGCGCGGCAGCACTCCACCCGCATCAGCGTGGAGGCGTAGGCCTTTTCCCATTTGCCCCAGAATTCAGCGGGACGCCCTACGCCCAGCAAGCGCCGGATCACGAACGAGGAATCGAGATAGACTATCATCGCGCACTCCTTTCTTTCGCAATCTCGGCGAGAGGGTCGTGTTTGAAGCCGAAGCCGCCGATGTCCGCCACTGCGGACGCCGGAACGGTCGGTTCGCGAAGAGGAAGACGGCTGTCTCCGTCTTCGCCTAGCAGCCGCGCAACGATGCGCTTATGGCTTGTGATCAGCACGTTTCGTCCTTGGCTGGCCAGTCCAAGGTAGTGGCTGAGCTGCTGTTTAAGCGTGGCCGTGTTTACTGTTATGGTCATAGCGGCACATATATTACCATATTGTGGACATGGTGTCAATGGCGGGGAATGTGCATTTCCCTCCATGTTTGGCCTAATATGTCCTATTGACGTCCATATGTGGATATGCTTTCCCGTCGGTCCTCGCCCGTCGATCGGTCGGTCTGGCCGCGCTATTCGGGCGGCGTCCAGTTCTGCATGGCGGAGTGAAGTTCTTCGACGCGAGAGAGGTATTTGGCGGCTTCGCCCTGCGCCACCGCGTCCTTCGATTCCTGGAGGCGCGCTACTCTGTCCATCGTGCTCTTGTAGAACGCGGCGGCCTTTTTCGCCTCAACGGGCTTCTTGACCGGCTTGGCTGCTTCGCGCTCGCAGGAGGCGACGATCTTGATCATCTTCTGGCGGTCCGGATACTTCTTCAGGCGGTTGTTGAGCGAGGCCAGCTTCCTGTCGGATTTCAAGTCCGGCCACATCTTCAGCAATTCCTCTATGTCCCACATGGCCTGTCCCGGCGAAGAGTTGGAGTCGGAGATAAGCTCGGTCAGCCGCATGTCGCGTTTCTGGACGATTGCCGCCGAGAGGTGGCGGGCCTCCTCCGCCACGGCGGGATCTTTGTCTGCGGACATCTTGCGCAGCCAGTTCAGGCCGGGTTTCATGGAATGGCCTTGGCTGAAGTGGTTCGTCACGTCGCCGGCGAGTTTGTCCACCTTGGCGATGCCGAAGATCGGATGTTCGCGAGGCAGTTTGCGCACTGCCGCGAACGCGGCGGACGACGCCTTGGAGAAGTCGGTGCCGCTGTGCAGGACCTTGCCGTTCGTGCCGACGACGTAGAAGAAGGGGAGTGATTTCGCGGCCGGCTCGCCTTCGGCCAGGCCGGCGTCGTTGTAGATCGGGATGCTCTTCTCCAGCGGTATTTCAAGATCCTTCATGGTTTCGGCGAACTTCGCCGCGTTCATGCGGTGTCCGCGCAGCGAGGCGATCGCTTTCAGACGGTAGAATTTGCTGTTTCTCGCCGTGCTCATGGCCTTGACCACCTTGTCGAGCGGCAGTTTCTTTATGGAGTCCTCGTTGAACGCCGCCACGATGACGACGGTGTCGATCAAGTCTTCCGGCTCGATAATCGCGCCGTTCACGCGGTTCTTCTCGCCGAGGCCGCGCCAGATTTCCTTGCCGTCATGTCCTGCCGCGCTGCCGCACATGGCCGTGAACCCGGCAAGCGCCGCCAACATCCACTGTTTCGCTTTCATGGCCGATAGTATAGCATATTTTCGCCGCTTCGTCTATGGCAAAACGACACGCGCGACAGGCGCGGCAGATGGCGTCGATAGCGGCTGGGCGGTGCATGCCATAGGCCGCCGCTTGTTCCATATATAGACTGCCTCTTCTCCATATATGGACTGCCCCCTGCTCTATATATAGACTACCCTCTTCTCTATATATAGACTGCCGCCTTCTCCATATATAGACGGCCGCTTCTCCATATATGGACTGCCGCCCGCTCCATATATGGCGTCGCCGAGTCCCCAAGGGCGGCGGTTGGGCGGTGATGCAAGCCAATGGGAGCGACGAAGGCGCAAGCCCCATGATGCGCTTGCGCGGCAACCCGGATGCGAACACGCACGGCGCGCGGCTCGCGCCCTTGACCCGCTGCGCGGAATTATGGTATAATAGCGACACCTGAAAGGAAAGACAGACATGAGAGACTTGTTCATTTGCTGTGCGGGCGGGCTGGGGCGCGAAGCGGTCTGGACTGTCGAGCGCATCAACAAGGCTGCTCAGCAGCCTCTCTGGAACGTAATCGGCTTCGCGGACGACGATCCTGCCAAGGCCGAAGGGAATTTCGAGGGCTATCCGATGCTCGGGAGCTGCGAGAAGGCTTCCAAGGACTACCCCGGCGCGTCGGTGTTCATTGCGATAGGCGACAACAAGCTGCGCGCCGAGATATACAGGCGGCTGCGCGGGCACGACTTTCCGGCGATCATCGACCCGTCGGCGCAGGTCTCGCCCACGACCGAGTTCAAGCACGGCACCTACATCGCCGCCGAGGCCGTGGTTTCGGTGGGCACGGAGATAGGCAAGTTCGCGATCATCAACGCCCGCGCCGGAGTCGGCCACGATTGCCAGCTGGGCGACTTCGTGCAGATTTCGCCCGGCGTCTCCATTTCCGGGAACTGCAAGATCGGCGACTACGTGCTGATGGGCACCAACTCCTGCACCGCGCCGCACATGACCGTGGGCGACAACGCGACGGTGTGCGCCGGCACGCCCGTCTTGAAGGATGTGGGGCCTGGCGAGACGCTCTCGCCTTTCGGCACGCTGAAGAGCCAGGCGTGAAGTGGGCGCTGTACAACCTGGCGTTCGCGCTGGTGTTCCCGGCGCTGCTGCCGGGATTTTTGCTGCGGATGGCGCGGCGGGGCGGCTATCGCGCCCGCATTGGCGACCGCTTCGCCCTCTACCCTGAAAGCGTTATCGACGCCTTCGCCGCGCGGTCCGTCTCCGGCGCGGCGCCGGTCTGGATACACGCCGTCTCGGTGGGCGAAGTGCAGGTGGCGCTGCAGCTGATGAGGGAGTGGCGCGCCGCCGAGCCGGACGTGCGTTTCTGTTTCTCGACCACCAGCTCGACGGGCTGGAAGATCGCGGAAGGGGGGGTGGGCGCCAACGACGTGCTGATATACAACCCTCTCGACTTCCCCAACTTCGTGAAATCGGCGCTGCGCACGGTGCGGCCGCGCGCCATCGTCCTCACAGAGAGCGAGATATGGCCGGTCTTCATACGCCGCGCAAGGAAGGCCGGAATCCCGCTCTTCCTGATCAACGCCCGCGTAAGCGACCGCAGCGCCCCGCGCTATCGCCTGGCCAGATGGTTCTTCAAGGACGTGTTTTCCTGCTTCACCGCCATTTTCGCCCAGTCTCGCCTGGACGCCGAGCGCCTGATCGCGGCAGGGGTGCCGTCCGGCATAGTCAAGGTGACGGGCAGCTTCAAGTTCGACGTGGCGCGGCGCAACCCGTCCAAGGAGAAGGAGTTGGCGGACTGGATCGCCGCTTCCTGCGGCGCGGCGGACGCGCCGCGCCGCCGCATACTCCTTGGCGCGTCCACCTGGCCGGGTGAGGACGAGGTGATGCTGCGGGTCTACGCCGCCATGCCGGACGACGTGCTGCTGGTCATCGCGCCACGCCACTTCGAAAAGGCGGATGCCGTGGAGGCGAACATCGTCAAGGCGGGCTTCCGCTGCGTCAGGCGCTCGAAAGGCGGCAGCGCAAACGCCGATTGCGGCGGCGCCAGGTGCGTCTTCCTGGCCGACACCACCGGCGAGCTGATGGGACTCTACGGCATCGCGGACGCCGTGTTCGTGGGCAAGTCGCTGTGCGAGCACGGCAGCCAGAACATGATCGAGCCGTGCCTCTGCGGCAAGCCCACCGTCGTGGGGCCGAACACCGAGAACTTCCGCCCGGTCATGAGCGACCTGCTGGAGGCGGGGGCGATAGTCCAGGCCGGCGACGAGGCGCAGGTCGCCGCCACGCTCGTCAAATGGCTCTCGCCGGAGGGACGCTCCGAAGCGCAGGCGCTGGGGGCGCGCGCCGCCGCCGCCGTCGCCGGGCGCGTGGGCGTGGTGCCGCGCTGCCTCGGCGAGATACGCGACGCGCTTGGCCTCGCCGCGCCGCCGCAGGAGGTGGCGCACGGCACGCGTCGGCGCACTCCTTGGCTTTGGCTCGCGCCGACGGCCGTGGCCGTCGCGCTGGCCGCGGCCATCCTCTCTGGCGGCAGACCGGACGCTCAGGACTTCGACGCCATCGCGGATGCCGCCGCGGAGCATTTCAGATACAGGCCGCTCGACACCATCGAACGCTTCATCGGGCGCATCGAGAAGCCTGACGCGTCGGCCACCAACGACATCGTCTTCGTCAAGGACGGCAGACGCAGAAACTGGAGCGACGTGATTCGCGCCGCTTCGCCGGACGCCGCGATCGTGTGGCCGCTGGACGTCCGCGACATGACCATGGCGGAGTTCAAGGAAGCGCTCGACTCTTTCCCGTGCCGAGACGCGCACCTGTGGATGCCGGGCGAGACCGATTGGGTGCTGGCCGGGCGCATCGCGCCCGCCAGCGTCGCGATAGGCGACATCCTGGAGGCGTTCTCCGACGAGACCGCCATAGACGATCTGGCGGAGGCCAGGTGCGACACGCTCCCGGAGTTCTTCGCCAACTACGTCGGCGACAGGATGACGTGCATGGGCGCGTTTACGGGCGACCTCTCCGCCAAAGTCGCGCCGGAAAGGTTCGTCACGCAGGAGATACCGGACGTCGGATGGGTCGCGCCGGGCGATCTCGACGAGGACATACTTGAAGCCACGGCGCAGGAGATGCGCTCGCTCATGCTCGTGCGCCGCAGCGTGATAGAGGGCAACATGCTCGCCAAGCAGGGCAAGACGGACGACGCGATAGAGAAATGGGCCTCCGCCCTGCTGCGCAATCCGCACGACACCATGCTTCTCGGCCGCCTCCACCGCCTCGCGGTCAATGCCATAACCTTTGAGAAGGTCGGCAACATGAGCGCCGCCGCCAAGTGCTACGAAACGATGCTTTGCGTCTGCCCGACAGACATCGCCGCCGTCATGGCCTATGCGAACTGCCTCCGGCGGCTCGGCAAGAACCAGATGGCGGACGACGTGATGAAGCGCGTCGAGAGCCTGAAGCGCTCCATGGCCGCCGAGGAGGCCGGCGAGAAGGGCGGCGACGCGCCGACGCCGCCACAGGAAAACCGAAAGGAGGAGAAATGAGAAGGCTGTCCATCGCGCTGGCGCTCGCCGGCTCGGTCTTCGCGGGCTGTTTCACCATACACCGCTCGGAACTCCCCGACGTGCAGATGTCGCGTCTGCCGCAGGGACGCGAGGTCAGGGTGGCGCTGGCCGGTTTCGAGGCCACCGTCACCACCTACCTCCCCATCCGCGAACAGACGACCGTCTGGAGCGACGGGCCGGGCTACTATCATCGCGGACGCCGCCACGACTACTACGGACCGCGCACGGAAACCTGGACCTCCACCACCTACGTGCCGCAGGTGCGCGACGACGACACCTTTATCAAGTTCGCCGCCGACACGCTGGAAGGCGCGGGCTGCATAATGGCCTCCACCAACATCGACTACGTCGTCGATGTGCGCTTCGGCGGGCCGGAAATCACCAACACCGACAGGACGGTCGAGGCCCTCTGGGTCGTCCTTTCGCTGCTTTCCGCCGATTACAGCGCGCAGACGCGCACGGCGCGCATGAAGATACGCGACGGCGAGACCGGCAAGGTGGTGTTCATGCGCGACTACACCGAAAAGTGTTCGGCCGCCGTCTGGGGGCCGATCCCGATATTCTCGCCTCTGGCGGCGACCGACACGGGCGACGCCGCCATGCAGGCCAGGGCGTTGAACGCGCTGACCTTGCGGGCGATGGCCGACGCCACGGCGTTTCTCGCCTCGGCATCCGCTGCGGCGCAATGAAGATCCCGGTGACAGCCTGGTGGGCGGCGTCCGCACTGGGCGTCGGCCCCGAGGAGATGGCCGCGCACCTCAGGCGCGGCGAAGCGCCGGGTATGCGCCGCATCTCCGGCGACATCCCGGGACGCGAAATTTTCTTTGGAGGGATAGACGCTCCTCTGCCGGAGATCGGCGACGCCCGCTGGAACATGAGGGCGTGCCGCCTCCTCGAACTGGCCATTGGCGGGATGCGCGACGAACTGGCCGCGGCCATAGCCCGCCATGGCGCCGCCCGCGTGGGCGTGGTGCTGGGCGCCAGCAACACGGGCGTCGACGAGGCCGAAAGCTTCGTAGATCGCTGGCTGGCGGAAGGAGAGAAGCCAGGCGAGATGGAGTTTTCCATGCTGGAGCTTGGCACCCCCGCCGCCTATCTGGCTGGGAGGCTCGGCATAGAGGGACCGGCTTACGTCGTATCGACGGCGTGCTCCAGCGCCGCCAAGGCGTTCGGTGCCGCCGAGCGACTGATACGCGGCGGCGTCTGCGACGCCGTCGTCACCGGCGGCGTGGACGGCAGATGCCGCTTCGCGATGAACGGTTTCGCCGCTCTCGGCGCGCTGGCGCAGGAACGCTGCCGCCCTCTCGCGCCGGATCGCGACGGCATAAATCTCGGCGAGGCGGTGGCTTTGTTTTTGCTGGAGGCCCCAGGGCGTTCCCAAGGCGCGGCGGCGTTTCTCTGCGGCGTCGGCGAGAGCAGCGACGCCTACCACGCCACCGCCCCGGACCCGGAAGGACGCGGAGCGGAGGCCGCTATGCGCGCGGCCATCGCCGCCGCAGGCATTCGCCCGGCTGACGTCGCATACGTCAATCTCCACGGCACGGGCACACAGGCGAACGACGCGATGGAGTTGAAGGCGCTCGGGCGCGTGTTCGGCTTCTCCACGGAAGACGCGCTTTCGCGCTCCTCGTCGCCGCGCCTGGATGTGGCGGGGCTGGCGGCGGAGAGCACAAAGCATTTGACCGGCCACTGCCTGGGCGCGGCGGGCGCCATCGAGGCCGCCATATGTCTGCTGCGGCTGGACGAACTGGGCGGCGGCGGGGCGGCGCTCAGCAACTCTTTCGCGTTCGGAGGCTCAAATGCAAGCGTCGTCTTACAGTCTAGGTGAACTCATTCCGCATCGCGACGCGATGGTGCTGATCGACGAAGTCGTCTCTTGCGATCTCGCCGCCGCCACGCTGACCGCCGCATTCACGGCGAAGCCGCAGTGGCAGGAGAACTGGACGGCGATAGAGTTCATGGCGCAGACCGCCGCCGCGCTGGCCGGCGCATCCGACCGCGCGGCGGGATGGCGCGGCGCGCCGCGCCCGGGCTTCCTGCTCGGCACGAGAAAACTGGAACTGTTCCTGGATCGTTTCGTCGTCGGCCGCCGCTATCTGGCGACCGCCCGCAACTCCTTCTGCGCAGACGGCGCCGCGAGCTTCGAATGCGAAATCCGCGACGGCGAGACGCTCGTCGCGAAGGCCACGCTCACCGCATACAGGCCGGACGACGCCGGCGCCTCGCTCGACTCCTTCGCCTAGTCTGCGCTACAGCACCGACATCGCCAGAGCGATTATCGGAGGCATCGTGACGATGCTCAACAGCGTAGTGGCGCTGACCAGCCCCACGGAAAGATCCACGTCGCGCCCGAACTTCGCCGCGAATATCGCCACCATGGCGGCGACCGGCGCGGACGCCGCGACAACCATGGACAGCATCATGTCCCGGTCCAGCCAGTGCCGCAGGGGATAAAGCGCGGCGAGCATCGTCAGAGGGAACGCGACTAGGCGCATTCCCGCCGCCGCGTAGGCAGCCTTCGTCCTTGCCACGCCGCGAAGATTCGCGCCGGCCAGATAGTAGCCGATGGCCAGCATCGCCATGGGCGTGTTCAGCGCCGCCATCATCGCCACCGGCTGTGCCAGCATCTGCGGCAGCGTCGTGCGGGAGACGAAAAGCCCCATGCCGATCGCCAGCCCCACCGTGCCGGGATTCAGCAGAAACGGCGAGCGCAGCGCGGCCAACGCCGAACGCCGCGTCGCCGACACGCCGCCGTCGCTCTCCGCCCCATTCATCTGCCACAGGCCCCAGCTCCACATCGCCACGTTGAACACCACCACATAGACGATGCCGAAGAATACGCCCCGTTCGCCGAGTATCGCGTATTCGAGAGGGATGCCCATGAAACCGGCGTTGGAGAACACCGCCGACAGGCGCAGCACGGGGCGGCGCGGCGAGTCGCCGCCTCGGAAGAGCGCGGACGCCGCCGCGATCGCCACGCAGTGCGCCACAGTCGACACCGCGAACGCCGCCGCCAGCTGGCGCAGCATGGCGCCGTCGAACGGGCGCTGGAACACGTCTATGATAAGCGACGGGGTGACGAGGACGACGAGGATGTTCACCATGCCTTTGACGGCGGCGTCATCTGCCAGCCGCGCCAGCCGGCACGCCGCGCCGGCCGCAACCAGCATGAACAGAATCCACACCTGCGAGGATACTGCAAGGAAGTTTTCCATCGCTCTCGGATCAGGCGCCTGCGCCGCTTACTCCCATTCGATAGTCGCGGGCGGCTTGGACGATATGTCGTAAACGACGCGGTTGATGCCGCGGACCTCGTTGATGATGCGGTTGGAGATGGTCGCCAGCGTCTCGTAGGGGAGGCGGGTCCAGTCGGCAGTCATCGCGTCGATGGAATTGACAGCGCGCACCGCGCACGTCCACTCGTAGGTCCGCATGTCGCCCATCACGCCTACGGTGCGCACCGGCAGGAGGACCGCGAAAGCCTGCCATATCTTGTTGCAGTCCGGGAGCTTCGCCACCTCCTCCTGCACGCGCAGATCCGCTTGCTGGAGCAGCCGCACTTTTTCTTCGGTCACCTCGCCAAGGATGCGCACCCCGAGCCCAGGTCCGGGGAAGGGTTGGCGGTCGAGAAGGGCGGAGTCGATTCCGAGCGCGCGCCCAACGGCGCGAACCTCGTCCTTGAACAGGTCACGGAGAGGCTCGACCAGCTCGAACTTCAGATCCGGCGGCAGCCCCCCCACGTTGTGGTGGCTCTTGATCGTCTGGCTGGGGCCTTGCAGCGCGGACGAACTCTCTATGACGTCGGGATATATGGTGCCCTGCGCCAGGAAACGACAGGAACTGAAGCGCCTCGCTTCCTCCGCGAACACGCTCACAAACTCGCGTCCAATCGCTTTGCGCTTGGCCTCGGGGTCTTCGATGCCGCGCAGCGCGGCGTAGAAACGCTGGGCCGCCTTCGCTACGTGCAGGTCGAGACCGAGCTTTTCGCGGAACATCTCTTCCACCTGCGCGGGCTCGTCGTGTCTCAGAAGACCGTTATCGACGAATATGCAGTGGAGCCGCCGACCTATGGCGCGATGGAGCAGCACGGCCGCCACCGATGAATCCACGCCGCCGGAAAGGCCTAGCACGACCTCCTCGTCGCCGATCTTGTCGCGCAGTTTCCCGACGGCGTCCTCTATCCAATCCTCCATTTTCCAGTCGCCGCGGCAGGCGCATACGCCGAACAGGAAGTTCGCGAGGATGCGCTCGCCGAATTCCGTGTGCGCCACTTCCGGATGGAACTGTATCGCGTAGAGGCGGCGGGTTTCGTCGCATATCGCCGCATACGGGCAGTTTGCGCTGGTCGCCGCGGCCCGGAACCCATCGGGGATTTTCGACACGCGGTCGCCGTGCGACATCCAAACCGAAAAGTCGCTTGGCAGGTCCGCGAAGAGAGCGCAGCCACGCCGCACTTCCATAGCGGTCTTGCCGTATTCTCTCGTCGTGCCAGGCACGACTTCGCCGCCCAGCGTTCTGCTCATCAACTGCATCCCGTAGCAGACGCCGAGGATGGGGACGCCGAGATTGAAAATCTCACGGTCGATGCCAGGCGATCCTTCGTCGAAGACGCTGTTCGGACCGCCGGAAAGGATGATGCCCGCAGGTGGGTCGGCGCGCAGAGTCGAGGCGGGCGTGTCGAAGCGGATTATCTCGCTGAAGACATTGTGCTCGCGGATTCTTCGAGCTATGAGCTGTGTGTATTGGCTGCCGTAGTCCAGGATTGCTATTCGCTGCTTCATGGACGCATATTATAGCATATTTTCGGCGCTCCGTGCTTTGTGCGCCGGTCAGCGCCATAGGGCGTTTACCATCTCGCACGCGATTTCGCCGGCGATTAAGAGCGAGGATGTGGAAATCTTGTCGATGGTGTCCCTGGAAGTGTGCCAGTAGTCGTTCAGGCCCGGTGCGCTGCCGTAATCGAAGTCGATGAGATCGACCGCGCTGAACCCCAGCGATCTGAACGGCAGATGGTCGTCCTTGACGCTTTCGCGCATTTCCGTCACCAGCCCTTCGTGGCCTGTGCGGCGGGCGCAGTCTATGGCGAGGCGGCGCAGTTCCGCGTTGGTGTTTCGCGGGAGCGAAATCTTGAGATTGGCGTCGCCCAGCATGTCCAGGCAGATCACGGACTTGATGTCGCGCCCGGACGTTTTCAGGCGCATTGCCGCCTCCTTGGAGCCCCAGAGCCCGTCTGAAGGGCCGTAGGCGAACATGCATTCTTCGCCGTCAAGCCACATGAGCATGAGGTTCCCCGGCAGGTTTCGGCATTTAGAGGCGGCCTGTGCCATTCCTATCAGAATGCCGCAGGTGGAGGCACCGTCGTTCGCGCCGGGACATTTGACGAATGGCTTGGTGTCGTAGTGCGAAACGACCACCACCCATTTGCCGGTCGGGCAAACTTCCCACTCGGCCACCACGTTGTGGAACTCGCGCATTCCCACGGGCGTTGGTGCCGTGAAGGTCTCGATGCGGGCGTTCGCGCCTTGCAGCAGCGCGGCGTTGCGCAGGTGGTTTGCTGCGAAGTGCCCGCGCGCTGTGCCGGCGTCGCGCGGAGTGCAGGAGGCGACCAGGTTGCATGCCGAGGCGAACGCCGTCCTGGCGTTCGCCTCGGAGAACGCGAGCGCGGTCGCTAGCAGAAAGGAAAGCATTGCGGCATGCGGAGCTGTCGCCCGCGTCAAACTACTCGACCTTGACGCCCATCATGCGGATGATGCGATCCAGGTCGTCATTGTCGTAGAAGTCTATCTCCACCATTCCCTTGACGTGTCTGCCGTTGGCGTGCGTCACGCCGCTGCGCACGCGCACGGCGCAGCCGAGAAAACGGCGCATCGCGTCCTGGAGATTGCGGACGTACGACGACGTGAGATCCGGAACGCCTCGCGGCGCATCCGGCACGGGGGACTTGAAGCGATCGACCTTGCGCTGGAGAGCCAGGACGGTCAGCTGGTCGTTCACGCAGTCGCGCGCGAAGAGAGTGCGGGTCTTCTCGTCGTCGAGCGAAAGGAGTATTTTTGCATGGCCGACGGAGATGAGTTTCGCCTCCAGCATCGACTTCACTTCGTCGGGAAGTTCGAGCAGGCGCATGGCGTTGGCGACGGTGGCGCGAGCCTTGCCCACTTTCTCCGCCACGTCCTGCTGCGTGAGGCCAAACGAGTCCTGCAGGGTCTTGTAGCTGATAGCCTCTTCGATGGGGTTCAGGTCTTCGCGCTGCAGATTCTCCGTGGTGGTCATCGCGGCGGCGGTCAGATCGTCCGCCTCGATCAGAGTGACGGGTATCTTGCGCCAGCCAGCGAGAAGGGCGGCGCGCAGACGGCGTTCGCCGGCGATGAGCTCGTATTTGCCATTGGAGTTCTTTCTGACGGTCGGCGGTTGCACGAGACCGCTGTTCTTCAGCGACTCGGCCAACTCCCGCAGTTCCTCTTCCTTGAAGTCGCGGCGTGGCTGGTATGGGCTGCGCTCGATGTCGAGGATGGGTAGTTCCGTCGGACCGGTCCGCTGCTCCTCGGACGAAGTCGACGGCTGCTTGCTGTCTGCGGTGGCGGGCTTGGCCACCACTGTCTTCGGGCCTTGGTTGAACTTGGGCGGCGCGGGCATCGTCGGCACCGCCGAGCCGGTCAGCAGCGAATTGAGGTCGCGGCCCAGGCCGTGCCTCTTCTTCGACGGCGCATCGTCGGCTTTGGCAGCCGTCGTGGCCTTCTTAAGGAATGGGCTTTTCGCGGCCATAAGTTGCAGCGACCGGACGGCGCAACAATCCGGCGGAGAGCGCAGAGGCGCAATTCCGCCGGATCCCAGGCCGTCGGCGCGTTAACGTCAGAAGCGGCCGTTGACGAACGGCAGCACGGGGATGACGTTCGACCTGACGATGTTCACGAGACCGATCTGGAAGCCGTTCTCGCAGTAATCGACGTAGTTGACGAGTCCGACCTGCGCACCATGGAGCTCGTCGGTCATGTTGAAGAGGCACGCCAGCTGGAGACCGTAGGCGGTGCGGGCGAGGTTGCAGGCGCCCGCGATGGTGCAACCGTAGCTCTCCGTGCCCGTCACGTTCGCGAGTCCGCCGATTTGCAATCCGCACACGTTTTGCTGCGCGTTGCCGATGAAATGCGCGTCGAAGCCGTACATCGAGTCGCGGAAGGCGATCATGCCCATTTCCACGCCCTTGACGGTTTTGCTGGCCATGTTCAATCCGCAGGTAAGGCGGATGCCGTAGGCGTTTCCGACGGCGGCGTTGCAGAAAGCACTCAGGCAGACTCCTTTCATGCCCCTGCGTGTCAGCGTGGCGGCGCCGCCGATGTCCAGGCCGACCATCTTCGGAGCGTCGGAGTAGATGAGGTTGAAGTCCAGTCCGTACACGTCCCAGCGGTCGATACCCCAGGGCAGTTGCACGGGGGTGGCGATGCCGATGGCAATCGGCGTCCAGCCGACGGTATCCTCGAGTTCCTCGGCGTCCTGTGCGAACGCGGGAGCGGTTGCCGCGAGAGCGAGCGCGGCCATTCCAAGTCCGATTGTGCGGTTCATTGTTGTCTTTTCTCCTTTGAGTTGAAAAAGTTGGCGCATATTTTACCCTTTATTGGCCTCGTCTGTCAAGCCCCTCTCGTATTTTGTGCGGCCTTTCAGGAACACGATGCCGGTGAGCGGGACGGTGAGGATGTATATGGCGCCAGCCACGCCCAGCGTGAGCCAGAAGTCCATGAACAGGCACGCGAGCAACAGGAGCAGCCCTGCCATCACGTATGGCAGGGCGCCGCGCCGTATGTGGACCGACTTGAGCGAGATCGTGGGCAGGCGCGAGGCCATGAGCATTCCCACGAAGAGAAGCATGGCCATGCCGAACGCCGGACGCTGAACGAAGGAGGAGAAGGCTGGCGCGCGCGACTTGAGGGTGAGCGCCAGTATGGCCGGAGTGAGCACCATCCAGCAGCCGCCTGGCGCAGGCACTCCCGTGAAGAAGTGCTTCCAGTATGGAAGGGTGGGCTGCTCAAGCATTGTGTTGAAGCGCGCCAGCCGGAAGCAGTCGCAGAGAGCATAGAAGAGTGCGCAACCCAGCACCACGCGCACCACGTAGGGCGACACGCCGTCGTGCAGAGGCCCGCCGGTTAGCCAGTAGAACATGAACATCGCCGGGGCCACGCCGAAATTCACGAAGTCCGCGAGCGAATCCAGCTCCGCGCCAAGTTTGCTCGCGGCTTTGAGCAGCCTTGCCACCCGCCCGTCCATGCCGTCGCATATGCACGCTACGAGCAGCGCCACCAGGGCCTCCACGAACCGCCCCTCGCTTGAAAGCGAAATGGACGTGATGCCGGCGCACGCCGCAGTGCTGGTGATCAGGTTGGGCACGATAGCCCTTAGCGGTATCCTTTCCGCGCGCACTCCCTCGTGCCGACGGCGCCGCCGTCCTCTCAGCCTGAATTTTCCCATGGCGAAAACAAAAGTATGCCGTTAGTCAGCCAAGTCTGCCTAGCACAGTCTCGCCCGCCACCATGATCTGGCCGACGCGCACGAGCGGTTTCACTCCCTCCGGCAGGTAAACATCGAGGCGCGAACCGAAGCGGATCAGGCCGAAGCGCTCGGCGCGCCCCTTGACGTCGCCCGCCTCCACCTGCGGGACGATGCGCCGCGCCACCAGGCCGGCGATCTGCGTCACCGCGTAGTCGCGCCGCGCACCGTCGCCGCCTTCCGGACGAACCAGGTAGTTGCAGCGCTCGTTCTCCTTGGACGCCTTGTCGAGCGACGCGTTGAAGAACTTCCCGGCGGCCACGTACTGCTTGCGGAGTATCTTGCCGGCGGTCGGCATCCTGTTCACGTGGACGTTGAAGATGCTCATGAAGACCGAGACGCGCCAGAACCTTTTGTCCTTGTATTCCGGCAGGTCGCCGAACTCGTCGGGGAACGGGCACTCCTGGACGAGGCATACGCGACCGTCGGCCGGCGAGAGGATGGCGCCGTCGTCTCCTTCCGGCGGGTAGCGCTCCGGGTCGCGGAAGAACAGCAGCGTGCCCCACGCCAGCAGCAGCAGCGGCGTCACGGTCCAGCCGACCACCGGCACCCACCACGAAACCACGGCCGCCGCCAGCGCCAGCGCCAAAGCGATTGCGCCGAACTTCCAGCCTTCGGCGTTGATGTGGGGGAACAGGTATGCCTTGTTGGAGAAATCCGGCTTTTCCATGCTTACTTCTTCTTTCTGGGCGGACCGATCAGCGCTCCGTGGACGCGGCCGAGCGTCTTGGGCGCCTGTTCTACGAAGCAGTCTTCCTTAAGGGTCTCCAGCACGCGGGAAATCACGTCCTCGCCCAGCTCGCGGTGTGCGTTCTCGCGTCCCCTGAACTGCAGCGTGAGCTTGACTTTGCAGCCGTCGGCGAGGAAGCCGCGTATCTGCTTGATCTTGTAGTCGAAATCGTTTGTGTCGGTGCCGGTGTGGAACTTGACTTCCTTGACCTTCTGCACCTTCTGGGCCTTGCGCTGCTGGCGAGCCTTGATGGACTCCTCGTATTTGAACTTGCCGTAGTCCATGATCTTGCACACGGGAGGAGTGGCGTTCGGCGTGATCTCCACGAGATCGAGGCCGCGCTCGTCCGCCATGCGCTGGGCTTCACGGGTGGCCATGACGCCTATCATTCCGCCGTCCTGGTCAAGCACACGCACCTGCGGCACGCGTATCTTGTAGTTTACGCGAGTGAACTGTCCGATAACTCACCTCATTCCTTTTTGGATTGTGACGCGCATATTTTACCACATTTCGCGTCGTGAACGCAAGAGGAAAGTTGGTGTCCGCGCCGTTCGCGCCGCCTGTTCGTCGTCATGCGTCTATGGCGGGGCGGGCGAGGGTGATGGCCCAGACCCGCGCCGCGCCGGCGTCTTTCAGGGCCTTGGCGCATTCCGAGAGCGTGGCGCCGGTCGTCATCACGTCGTCCAGCACCAGGACTGTTCGCCCGGCCACGGCGTCCGGCCTGGCGACGGCGAAAGTGCCCGCGACGTTCAAGAGCCGTTCTTCCCTGGAGAGGCCGGCCTGCCGCCTCGGGCTGCCGATGCGGCGCAGCGTCGACGTGTCGCAGTCGCGCCCGATGCGGCGCGCCAGCTCCCCTGCCAGGTAGTCGCACTGGTTGAAGCCGCGGTCGAAGCGGTGGCGCAGCGTGAGGGGCATCGGCAGGACGAGTTCGACGTCGGCTGGCCTGAAGCGGACGGAGAGCAGCGCGGCCAGCCAGTCCACGAAGTCGTCGCGCATCCACACGTGGCCGTTGAACTTGTAGTCGAGGAGCATCCGGCGCGCCATGCCGTCGAAGCGGAACACGCTGCCTGCGCGGTCGAAATGCGGCCTCGCGCCGGACCTGCATTCGCCGCAGAGGACCTCGCCGTCGCCCGATTCAATCATCCTGCCGCAGATTCTGCAGCATCCGTGCGCCGGGTAGAAGGGCACGCGCATGAGGCAGTCCGAGCAGACGTGCCGTCCCCGGCGGTCGCAGGGGCGGGCGCACGCCTCACAGCGTCTCGGCCATAGCAAGTCTAGCATTGGCGGCGAAGTCTGCCTGGAGGCTGGCGCGGCGGCGCAGTTCTTCGTCGGTCAGCGGGGCGAGGCCTTTCGAGCGCAGATACCGCAGCGCCTTGCGGTAGGCCACGGAGGCGCCGTCCACGCCGCGCAGGGCGGCGGCGTTCTGTCGCGTCAGGAAGTCGTTGGCCCAGCTGCCGTCGGCGTTCTGCGAGCCGACGAGTTCGCGCGCGGCGTCCGCTCCGCCATACGCCAGAAGATACATGGCGGGGCGGCGCAGGCGCGCGGAGCCATCCTCGCCGCCGCTTTGCGCGCCGACGAAGACCGCCGCAACGCCGATGGCGAGCGCGGCGGCCGCGGCGGCGGCATACGCCGTCTTCCGCCAGGCGGCGGCGCTGGGCGGGCGGTCGCCGAGGCGGCGCATCCGCGCAACCATCTCGCGGTAGCCAGGCCCCAGCTCCCTCAACGTGTCTTCCAGGTCTGCATTCATCGCTCCAGTTCCTCCTTCAGTTTCTTAAGGGCGTTGAACATGCGCGACTTCACCGTGCCGGCGGGGATGCCGAGTATTTCCGATATCTGCGCATACGGCAAATCCTGGAAGACCCCCAGCTCCACCACTTCGCGGAGAGGTTCGCTCAGGCGCGAAACCGCCCAGAGGACATCGTCGCGCTCCATTCCCGTCGCGGACTGCGCCACGGGTCTTTCCGCCTGCCATGCCTTTTCGCGCCGTTCGCGCCGCGTCGTCCGGCGCAGCGCGTCGATGCGCACCTGGCGGGCGACCGTGAACACGAACGTGGAGAATTTCGCCGTCGTCTCCCTGTACTGTCCGCGATAGTTCCAGAGCCTGAGGTACGTCTCCTGGAGAAGATCCTCGCCTTCACCAAGTGAAACGCCCTGGCGCCAGAAGAAGTTCAAAAGGTTTTTCTCGAGTTTCCTGGCTTCCGCCAGGATTTCGTCACCCGACATGCCGCGCGACCTCCCGCACTATGTTCGAGTACTCGAAGCCGACGCCGGCTGCCGCCAGCACCAGCACGGCCAGCGCGCTCACGAGCAGGCCGACGGCGAAGCCGAAGATGGCGTCGGCCGGCTGCGCGAGCAATCCGTTCACGACCTTCTTGACCACCGCGCGGATGCAGCCGAAGACGAGGAGCGAAACCGCGAGGGCTATGGCGCCGCGCACCCACATCTGCATGGCCCAGCGCGTCAGCCACCCCCAGAGGAACATGGCGGTGGCCGTGGCCCCCGCGCCCGCCGCGACGAACGCGAGCGAGCCGGAGAAGCCTCTGAAGAGGCCCATGACGGAAAGCGAGAGCGCGGCGGCCCCCAGCGCCCAGTCGCCCGGCAGCATAGTGATGTTTGCCATGTCTCGTCCGGCTTGCGGGTGGAAGGTGGCGCGCGGCTATTTCCTGCGCAGTGGGATCGTCTCGCGATACCGCTGATAGACGTCGGCGGCCTTGGCGCGGTTGGAGCGCCGCAGGGCGCGGATCAGGCCGTCTATGGCGGTGATGTCGCGCGCGTTCGCGGCCACGGCGCGCGAATACGCCTCCGTGGCGATGGCGTACTTCTTGAGTTCCATGGCGAGGTCGCCCGTCTTGATGAACGTCTTCACGGCGCTCGTGCGGTTCTTGCACGCCTCCTGGTAGTATTTGAGGGCGTTTTCCTTGCCGCCCCTGAACTTTTCCCAGGCCTGCGCCAGCCCGTAGGCCGCCTCGTAGGAAAGCGGATCGGCCTTGTTAGCGCTCGAATAGAACTGCTTTGCCTTGGTGTAGGCGCCTTTCTTCCACTCGGCGTCGGCCTTTTTCAGCTCCTGTGCGCACGCGGCGACGTCCCTGCCGGCGGCGCCGGGGCGGGAGGCGTTGGCCTCGTTGATGATGCGGGCGAGGTTGGGCATTTCGTCGCGCTGCACCCTGTGCATCCTGGCGTCGGCCTCGTTGGCGAGCTGGAGATAGGCGCGGAAGCACTCCAGCGCCGCTTCGTTGTAGCCGAAGCTGTCGCGGTAGAGGAGCGCCATCTGGTAACGGGCGGCGGCGTTGCGGCGGTCGATCGAGATCGCGCGCAGGAACTCCGTTCTCGCGCGGTCGCGCAACCAGTCGTGCTGCATGTCGGTGCCGCACATCGCCATGTCGATCACGCCGAGCGCCGCATACGCCTGCGAACGGACCTCCGCCGGGACCGTCTCGTCCTCCGCCAGCGGCAGATAGAGCTCGCGGGCGGACTCGAACTCGCCGGCGTGCCAGGCGATCTGCGCCAGCAGTTCGCGCACGTCGATGTCGGAAGGGGCGAGCGCGGACGCCTTGACGGCGGCGTCGCGCGCCTCCTTTATCATGCCGCGCCCGATGCGCGATAGCGCGAGCGAGACGAGCGCATCGACGTTGTCAGGGGCCAGTTCGGCGCATTTGGCGAACAGCTGCTCGGCCTTTTCGTAGTTCCTGGCCTCCAGCGCCTTCTGCGCTTCGGCGTATTCGCCGGAGCCGTCGGACTTGGAGCAACCCGCGAAGAGGAGCATCGCGCCGGTCGCGGCCAGCGCGGCGCGCAGCGCGGCGTCAGGCGCGTATGACAGCAAGGAACTCATCGCGCTTCGCCTCCATTATCTCCTTGGTCCTGCCTTCGAGGTTGAGGCGGACGAGCGGCTCGGTGTTGGACATCCTCACGTTCGCCCACCAGCCCTCCGTCTGCCAGGCGTCCACGGATACGCCGTCGAGCTCGAACACCTTGCACTGCGGCAGTGCGGAGTAGTCGGCCTTGATCTTGGCGAGGATCTGCGCTGGCGGCGTCTGGGTCTTGGTGTTGATTTCGCCGGACTGGCTGTATTTGCGCAGAGGCGCCACCAGCTCGGAAAGCGGCTTGTCGCTGGCCGAAACGATGTTGGCCAGCGCGAATGTCGCCATGGACGAAGACTCCGCCGTGAAGTTCGCCTTGAAGTAGTAGTGGCCCGAGAGCTCGCCGGCGAAGATGGCGTCGTGCTCGCGCATCTGCGCCTTGATGAACGAATGCCCCACGCGGGACATCATCGGCCTGCCGCCCGCCTCCGCGATCGTCTCCTCCGCCATCTTGGTGGAGCGCAGGTCGTAGAAGCACGCGGCGCCCGGGCTGGACTTGAGGAGGTCCTTTGCGACGAGCGCGGTGATGAAGTCCATAGGGATGATTTCGCCGTTCTCGTCGAGGAAGCCTGCGCGGTCGGCGTCGCCGTCGAAAGCCACGCCGAAGGCGTACTTGCCCGGGTTGGCTTTCATGAGCTTCTGGAGGTCGGCGAGGGTTTCGCGCTCCAGCGGATTGGCGGCGTGGTGCGGGAAGTCGCCGTCGTATTCGCCGTAGAGAGCGTCGTAGGTGAGGTCGGTGCCGGCGAAGGCGGCGGACTCCGCGATGCCCATGCCGTTGCCGAAGTCCATCGCCACGTGGAGCGGGCGGGCCATGTGGGCGAACGTCTTGACGTGTGCGGCGTATTCGGCGGAGACATCGACCTTCGTCACCGTCCCCTTGACCGCCGCGTCCTCGCCGAGGTCGCCTTCCATCACCATGCGCTCTATATCCTTTATCCCGGTCGCGCCGGAGATCGGCACCGCGTTGGCGCGGCAGAGTTTGCAGCCGTTCCACTCCTTGGTGTTGTGGGAGGCGGTGATCATCACGCTGCCGTCGGGCTTGAGCGTGCCGTTTGCGAAGTAGCTCATCGGCGTCGATGCCAGGCCGATGTCAATGACGTCCACCCCGACGTCCGTCAGGCCCTTGGCGAACGCTGCGAAAAGCGAGTCGGACGACTTGCGGCAGTCGCGCGCCACGACCACTTTCCTGACGCCTGCGAACTTGGCATAGGCTCGCGCGATCTTCTCGAAGATCGCCTCGTCCAGATCCTTGCCGTAGATGCCGCGGATGTCGTATGCCTTGAATATGCTCATGTCTCAGTTGCTCCTTGGTTGTCGTTTCGCCGCATATTATACCATATTTATCCCGCTCCATGCCCGAAAGGTTTGAAAAGTTTCCCCGTTTCGCGTCCTGGGCGCGGCTGCGCACGGCCGAGAGGCCGGTCACACGGCGCGAAAAATATGGTATAATATGCGCGCGTTTCACGCAAGGAAGGTAGAAAGACGAGATGACGGCGACAAGACGACAAGCCCGCGAATGGGCGATACAGATGCTCACGGCGGCCGATCTGAACCCCCCTGACGACCTGCAGGAATTCCTGCAGGCTTTCTGGCGGCAGGCGAAGAGCCTGGACGTCGAGGACGGCGGCAGCGGCGGCGAAGCCGTGAGAGGGAAGCTGCGGACGTTCGCGGAAGAGCGCGTGACAGGCGTGATGGAAGGGCGCGACGCCATTGACGCCGCCTTGCAGCCGCTGCTCGGCAACTGGGAAATCTACCGGCTCGGGACCGTCGAGCGCGCCGTGCTGCGCATGGGCGCGTGGGAGCTGCAAAACACCGACATCCCCGTGCCGGTGGTGATCAACGAGGCTGTGGATCTCGTGAACTGGTATTCGTCGCCGAAGGCCCGCGCCATCGTGAACAGCACGCTTGACAGATTCGCCAAGACCGTGCGCAAGGCCGATGTTTGACGCATCCACGCCGGACGGGCGCGCCGCCGAACGCTCGTTCATGCTGCGCGCGGCGGAGCTGGCCCTTCGCGGCATGGGGCACGTCCGCCCCAACCCGTGCGTCGGCGCGGTGGTCGTGCGCGACGGCGAGGTGGTCGGCGAAGGCTGGCACAAGAGGGCTGGCGGAGACCATGCGGAGGTGGCCGCGCTCAAGAAGGCGGGCGCCGCCGCGCGCGGCGCCACGGTGTATGTGACGCTCGAGCCGTGTTCGCGCGCCGGCCGCGTGGGCGCCTGCACCGACGCGCTTGCCGCCGCCGGAGTGGCGAGGGTGGTCTATGGCGTGGCGGACCCGAATCCCAAGAACCGAGGAAAGGCCAGGCGGGCGCTGGCGAAGGCCGGCGTCGTCTGCGAGCGGTACCGTGGCGACGATGAGGTCTTGGCGGCGTGCCGCGAGCTGATCGCCGCCTTCAGCAAGCACGTCGCCACCGGCCTGCCTTTCGTCACGGTCAAGCTCGCTATGTCGCTCGACGGCAGGCTTTGCGACGACTGGGGAGGCTCCAGATGGATTTCGTCGGCGAGGGCGCGCCGCTTTACCGCCTCCACGCTGCGCGAACGCAGCGACGCCATAATGGTGGGCGGCGAGACGGTGCGGCGCGACAACCCTTCCCTGCTTTCGCACGGGAAGAGGAACGACGACCTCGTGCGCGTCGTCGTTTCGCGGTCCGGGAACCTGCCTAAGGACGCGAGGATATTCACGGACGGTGCGCCGAACGCGACGCTTGTGTTCGACGATGCGCGCAAGGCACTGGAGGAGCTTGGGCGCATGGGCGTGACGAGCGTCCTTTGCGAAGGCGGCATGAAGCTCGCCGTCTCGCTCGCCGAAGCCGGTCTGGTGGATAGGTGGATCGCCGTGCTCGCGCCGAAGGTGATCGGCGGCCGGCGCATTTCGGAGGCTGTAAAGATCGGGGAGGTCTCGTGTTTACAGGATTGGTAGAACGCAAGGGCCGGGTTCGCAGGGTCTCGCGGGGAAGCGGCCTCGTGCTGGAGATCGGTTTCGAGCCCTGGCCGCAGATGCTGGAAGAGGGCGAGTCCGTCGCCGTCAATGGCGCGTGCCTGACCGTGGCGCGACGCGACGCGACGCGCTTCACCGCCGACATCCTGCGGGAGACCGAGGAGCGCACGGGACTTGCCGACCTCAAGCCCGGCGACCAGGTGAACCTTGAACGCGCCCTCCGCGCCGGTTCGCCGATGGGCGGGCACGTGGTGCAGGGGCACGTGGACCGGCGAGGCGCCATACTCGCCATTTCGCCGCGAGGCCGCGATTTCCGCTTGAAGGTGCGGTGCGGCCGCGTCATGGCCGCGCAGTCCGTCGTGAAGGGCTCGGTCGCCATCGACGGCGTTTCGCTCACGATCACAGGGCTTGGCGACGATTGGCTGACGGTCGATCTGATCCCCACCACCATGCGAGACACTACGCTCGGGCTGAAGCGCGTCGGCGACATGGTGAACCTCGAAGGCGACGTCCTCGGCAAATATGTCGCTGCCGCCGCGTCCGCCGCGCCGCAATCGGCCGCAAAGGGGCTTTCCATGGAAGATCTGGTGCGGGCCGGCTTCGTATAACTCCATCCATCCCTTCCCTTGGGGACGGAAAGTCCATATATAGAGAACGGCAAGTCCATATATAGAGATGCCGCGAGTCTATATATGGAGAAGTGGCAAGTCTATATATCAAGTCTATATATAATATAGAGACGGGGCAAGTCTATATATAGAGACGCGCGAGTGAATATATAGGGATGCGCGGGCGGATGCAGGGGGCGGTCGGCGGGCGTTGCGCGGCAAGATCGCCCGGCTATCGCGTCATGCGCCCCCGAACGGCGGAAAATATGGTATAATATGCGGCGACCAAGGATCAAGGACACATGAAGATCACGCCAGAACTGCTGTGTGCCGCGGCGACGTTCGCCGCGGCTGGATGCTCAATGCTGCCGTCTGTCGGCCCGGACTACCGCGAGCCTGAGAGGAAACTGCCAGACTTCGCGCTGCCTGACGCGGGATACCCGACGACCAACCTCCTGGAGTCGGGCGAATACAAAATCGCGGAAGACGGCGACGACTGGAGAGTGAACATCACCACCAACGAGATACGGTCGTGGTGGACTCGCTTCAACGATCCCGTGCTTACCGGCCTGGTCGATTCGTCGGTCTCCAACAACCTCTCCTATCTTATGGCGCAGGAACGCCTGGTCCAGGCGCGCTGGTCGCTCGTCGGCTCGTATGCGGCGTTCCTGCCGCACGTCGGGGCGTCGGGCTCCGCCACGCGGATGGAGCGCGGCAAAGACACGTCCGCCAGGTGGGGGACGGGAAGCAAGCTGCACCGCGACGTGTTCACCGGCGGCTTCGACGCCACGTGGGAGATAGACATCTTCGGAGGCAGCCGCCGCGCCACCGAGGCGGCGACGGCCGAATTCGAGGCGGCCGGCTGGAACCTGGCCGACGCCTGGGTGTCGCTCACTTCCGAGGTGGGCAGCCAGTATATCGCGCTGCGCACCACGCAGCAGCGCATCGAGGTCGCGCGCGACAACCTGGTGCTGCAGCGCGAAACCTACGACATCCTCAAGTCCCGCCTGGACTCCGGCATCGGCGACGAGCTGGCCGTGAGCCAGTCCAAGTACATCCTGGAGCAGACCCACGCGGCGATACCGCCGCTGCTCGCCCAGGAGGAGCAGTTGAAGAACGCGCTCGCGATCCTGACCGGCCTGATGCCCGGCGCGCTCGAAGAGGAGCTTTCCGAGTGCCCCGACCGCGACTGGCTGGTGGAGCCGCAGAAGCTTTCCGGCATCCCGCTCGACATGATACGCGCGCGCCCCGACGTGAGGGCGGCGGAGCGGCGGCTGGCGGCGCAGGTCGCCCGCGTAGGGGTGGCGCAGGCGCGCTGGTATCCAAAGCTCTTCATCAACGGCTCGCTCGGCCTCGACTCCGTGCATCCCCAGAAACTCTTCCATCGCGACGCGCTCATGGGCTCCATAGGCCCGTCGTTCAGCTGGCCGATATTCCAAGGCGGCGGCATATACGCCGCCGTCCAGGCCGAGGAGGCCAAGGTCAATGAGGCTTGCCTCGCATACGACCTCGCCATCCAGAAGGCGTATGCCGAGATACGCGACGCCTACGCCGCCTACACCCACGAATACCACCGCTACCAGGCGCTCCAGGCGGCCGTCAAGGCGGCAGAGGACGCGGTCTCCATCGCCAAGGACCTCTACAAGAACGGACTCAAGGACTTCACGGCCGTCATCGACGCCCAGCGCTCCCTGCTGACGCTGGCGGAGTCGCTCGTCGTGAGCCGCGGCAGCATCTCGCGCCACCTCATCGCGCTCTACAAGGCGCTCGGCGGCGGCGTGGTGGTGGAGGCCGAAGAGGGCTAGGGCCGGCCGGCCCGGCGCCGCCGCAGGCGAGGGGCCGCTAACTGCGAGGCACGAGAGACATGAACACAGCGGTATATCCCGGGACTTTCGACCCGATGACGAAGGGTCACTTCGACCTGATCGTCCGTTCGGCGCGGCTCTACGAGCGGCTGGTCGTCGCCGTCGCCGCCACCTCCTCCAAGGAGGGCGCCATGTTCCCGGCCGACGAGCGCATGGCCATGATACGAGAGGACGTGGAGCGCGCGGGGCTGGCGAACGTGGAAGTGAAGCTGCTCGACACGCTGCTTGTGGATTTCTGCCGCCGCGAAGGGGCGCGCGTGGTGATACGCGGCGTGAGGGTTTACAGCGACTTCGAATACGAGTTCCAGATGGCCCTGACCAACCGCCGCCTCGCCCCGGAAATCGAGACCCTCTTCATGATGCCTTCCGAAAATCTCGCCTACGTGACGGCCTCGACGGTCCGCGAGATCACGCGCTACGGCGGCGACACGGCGCCGTTCGTGACAGAGGCCGTCCAGCGGCGGCTGCGCGGCTGATGGGGATGTTCCGCCTAGAGTCGTCATTCAAGCCGACCGGCGACCAGCCGAAGGCGGTGGCCGACCTTTGCGCGGCGCTTGAACGCGGGGAGCGGCGCGCGGTGCTGCAGGGCGTGACGGGGAGCGGCAAGACCTTCACCATGGCCAACCTGATAGCCAAGTGGGACCGCCCGACGCTGATACTCTCGCACAACAAGACCCTGGCCGCGCAGCTCTTCAGCGAACTGCGCGGTTTCTTCCCGCAGAACGCCGTCGAATACTTCATCTCCTACTACGACTACTACCAGCCGGAGGCGTACATCCCGCAGACCGACACCTACATCGAGAAGGACGCCTCCATCAACGACGAGATAGAGCGCTACCGGCTGGCCGCGACGAACGCGCTCATAGCCCGCCGCGACGTGATCGTGGTTTCGTCGGTGTCGTGCATCTACGGTCTTGGCGAATCCACCGAATACCGCGACCTGGCCGTGAGCCTGCGGGTGGGCGAGCGCGCCGGGCGCAGCGCGGTGGCGGAGCGGCTCGTGGCCGCGCAGTACGTGCGCAACGACTTCGACTTCGCGCCCGGCACGTTCCGCGCGCGCGGCGACACGCTCGACATCTTCCCGGCATACGAGACGCGAGCGGTGCGCGTGGAGTTCTTCGGCGACGACATCGACGCCATCTCCTATCTCGACCCCGTGACCGGCAAAAAGGGCGTGGCGATGCCGGCCGTCACGATCACGCCGGCCAAGCAGTTCGTGCTGGGACGCGACAAGTTCGAGGCCGCCTTCGCGAGGATACGCGCCGAGCTGGCCGAGCGCCTCGCCTTCTTCGAGTCCAAGGGCAAGCTCCTGGAGGCCCAGCGCCTGCGCGAACGCACGGAATACGACATCGAAATGATGCGCGAGCTCGGCTACTGCAACGGCATCGAGAACTATTCCCGACCCCTCACGGGCCGCGCTCCTGGTTCGCCGCCCGAATGTCTGCTGGACTACTTCCCCGACGACTTCCTGACCATCATCGACGAAAGCCACGTCGCAGTGCCGCAGATACGGGCAATGTACAACGGCGACCAGGCGCGCAAGCAGATGCTCGTGGATTTCGGCTTCCGCCTGCCCAGCGCGAAGGACAACCGGCCTCTCACCTTCGACGAGTTCAATTCCAAGGTCGGCCAGATCGTCTATTGCTCGGCGACGCCCGGCGACTACGAGTATTCCGAGGCGCAGACCGTGGCGGAGCAGGTGCTGCGCCCGACGGGCCTGCTCGACCCAGTCATAGAAATCCGCCCGCTCGCAAACCAGATCGACGATCTGATAGAGGAGATACGCGGCGTCAAAGGGCGCGTGCTCGTCACCACGCTCACGAAGCGCAGCTCCGAAGACCTGACCCACTACCTCGCCGAGACGGGCATACGCGTGGAATACCTCCACTCCGGCATCGACGCGATAGAGCGGGTCGCGATCCTGCAACGCCTGCGCAAGGGCGACTTCGACGTGCTGGTGGGCATCAACCTCCTGCGCGAGGGACTGGACCTGCCGGAGGTGGAGCTGGTCGCGATACTCGACGCGGACAAGGAAGGCTTCCTGCGCTCCGATACGTCGCTCGTGCAGACGGCGGGGCGCGCCGCCCGCCACGAGAACGGCCGCGTGATACTCTACGCCGACAAGAAAACCGACGCCATCAAGACCCTGCTGCGCCTCACGGAGGCGCACCGCGAGAAGCAGATGGCCTGGAACAAGGAGCACGGCATAACGCCGCACTCGGTGAAGCGCGAGATCAACGAGTCCACCTACATCTACAGAGCCGACGGCAGGTCGGCGAAGGGCAGGGGGGCGCCGGCGGCGCCGCAGGGCGCGGTCGACGCGCTCCGCCCGGGCGGCGACGTCGACATCCTGGCCGAGATGACCAGGGAAATGCTGGAGGCGGCGGACAATCTGGAGTTCGAGCGCGCCGCCTATCTGCGCGACCGCATCAAGGAACTGAAGAAGGCTTCTCCGGCCGCGGCGGCCGCCGCCGAAGCCGCCGCCGCCGGGGCCGGCGCGCCGCGCGGGAAGAGGCCGCGTTCCACCGCGAAGAGGAAAAGGAAATGAAACCGTCACTCGAAAAGTATCTCCGCGAAGGCGGCAGCCTGGGCTCGCTCGCCTCGCGGCCGCCAAAACGCGCCGCCACGGCGCCGTTCCCCTGCGACCCGGCGGACGTGTACGACCGCCAGGTCGCGGCGCTCGCGACGCGCCTCGGGCGCATCGGCGCGCGCACCGTGACGGTGGGCGTGTCCGGCGGGCTCGACTCCGCGCTGTGCCTGCTGGCGGCGGCGGGCGCCTTCGACCGCCTAGGGCTGCCGCGCACGGGCATCCACGCGATCACCATGCCGGGCTTCGGCACCACGGCGCGGACGAAAGGCAACGCCGAGCTTCTTTGCGAGGGGCTGGGGGTGGCGCTGGAGACGATAGACATCACCCCGGCGTGCCGGCAGCATTTCAAGGACATCGGCCACGACGGCTCCACGCCCGACGTGACGTTCGAGAACGCACAGGCGAGGATGCGGACTTTGATACTGATGGACAAGGCCAACATGACCGGCGGCGTGGTCCTGGGCACGGGCGACCTCTCGGAGATCGCGCTGGGGTGGTGCACCTACAACGGCGACCACATGTCGATGTTCGGCGTGAACTCCGGCATCCCGAAGACGGTCGTGCGCAAGGTGTGCCTCCATCTGGCCGAGAACGGAAAGACGCTCTTCTCCGACGCTTCCGCCGCCGCCGCGCTGCGCGACATCGTGGCGACGCCGGTCTCGCCGGAGCTGGTGGCGGGGCAGGTCACGGAAGAAAAGCTCGGGCCCTACGAGCTCCACGACTTCTTCATCTGGAACTTCATCGAGAACGGCCTGGACCGCCAGGAGCTCTTCGACGCCGCGCGCGCCTTTTTCCCCGGCAGGTTCGACGACGCCCTCGTCGCCTCCACCCTCGAGACTTTCCTCGTCCGGCTGGTCTCGCAGGCGTTCAAGCGAAACTGCGCGCCGGACGGCATACGCATCTTCAACTTCGACTTCTCGCCGTCCTCCTGGCACATCCCGTCGGACATGCCGAAGGACGCGCTGTTGTGACGCCCTGCGCGCCATCGGCAAATATGGTATAATATCCCCACCACCAAGGAGACCGAGACGATGATACTGCTGACCGGAGAGAACGCTTTTTCACAATTCCGCCTTGACGCAATGCGCGACGCGATGCGCCGCGCCGTCCCCGAAGTGGACATCGAGGTGGATGCGCGCTGGGTTTACGCGCTCGACATGGCGGACGTCCCGTTCACGCCAGACGAGCTCCGCAGGGCCGCGACGCTCCTCAACGCCGAATACAAGGAGTCCGACTCCGCCGCGCGCGACGACTTCGCCTTCGACGGCGACGGCGACGACGAGATGCGGGACCGCCGCTCCAACGGCGCTCCCGGCGGCGCCAAGGCGGCCGGCGACGGCACGGCGCGGTTCTACGTGACCCCGCGCAAGGGCACGATCTCCCCGTGGTCCTCAAAGGCGACGGACATCTTCCGCAACTGCTCCCTTTCGTCCATCCGCCGCGTCGAGCGCGGCATCCTCTTCCGCCTGACGGTGCGCGGAGCGCCGGCGGCGGACGGCAGGATAGGCTTCGCGCGCGAACAGTCGCCCACCGCCGAGCAGGTGCTGGCTTCGCACCCGGAGATACTCGCGCCGCTCTACGACAAGATGACGGAAGGGGTCTATCGCGACATCGGCGACCTGTTCGACGAAGGCGAGCCGAGGAAAGGGCGCACCTACGACGTGCTGGCGAAGGGCGTCGAAGCCATCCGCGAGGCCAACGAGGAGATTGGCCTGGCGATCAGCGAGCAGGAGATGGAGTATCTGGCGAAGTCGTTCGCCGCCGCCGGACGCAACCCCACCGACACGGAGCTCGTCATGTTCGGGCAGGTGAACTCCGAGCACTGCCGCCACAAGATATTCGGCGCCAAGTTCGTGATAGACGGCGAGGAGATGCCCAGCTCCCTCTTCGGCATGATCAAGAACACTCACGCCCTCAGGCCGCAGGACACGCTTTCCGCGTACAAGGACAACTCCTCGGTCGTCAAGGGCTACAAGACCAAGGTGTTTTCGATCGATCCGCGCACCGGCGCCTACGGCTTCAAGGACGAGCAGCTGGAGCAGCTCATGAAGGTGGAGACCCACAACCACCCCACCGCCATATCTCCGTATCCGGGCGCGGCGACGGGCGTCGGCGGCGAGATACGCGACGAAGCCGCCACGGGCACGGGTTCGCGCACCGTCGCCGGCATATGCGGCTTCATGGTCTCCAACCTCCGCATCCCCGGCTTCCCGCAGCCGTGGGAGAGGCTATACGCCGACTTCCCCTCGCGACTTGCCACGCCCCTCCAGATCATGACCGAGGGGCCGATCGGCGGCGCGGCGTTCGGCAACGAATTCGGGCGGCCTCAGCTCTGCGGCTTCTTCAGGACCTACGAGGGCGAGATCGCTGGCGAGCTGCGCGGCTACCACAAGCCAATCATGCTCGCGGGCGGGATGGGCGTGATCCGCCACAGCCAGGTGCAGAAGAAGAACGTCTCGGCCGGCGCGCTGATCGTCCAGATCGGCGGCCCAGCCATGCGCATAGGCCTGGGCGGCGGCGCGGCGTCTTCGATGATGACCGGCACCAACTCCGAGGCGCTGGACTTCAACTCCGTGCAGCGCGGCAACGCCGAGATGCAGCGCCGCTGCCAGGGCGTGATCGACGCCTGCGCGTGGCTCGGCCCCAAGAACCCCATAATCTCCATCCACGACATCGGCGCGGGCGGGCTTTCCAACGGCTGCCCCGAGCTGGTCGAGGCCACGGGCGGGCGCTTCCAGCTGCGCGAAGTGCACAACGAGGAAAAGTCGATGAGCCCGATGGAGATCTGGTGCTGCGAAGCGCAGGAGCGCTACGTGCTCGCGCTCAGGCCCGAGGCGGGCGAGTTCTTCGAGCGCCTTTGCAAACGCGAACGCTGCCCGGTCGCGTTCATCGGCATCGCGACGGGCGACGGCAGGCTCGTCCTGGAAGACTCCTATTTCGGCGACAAGCCCATCGACATGGACATCAAGGTGCTGCTCGGCAAGCCGCCGCGCATGGTGCGCGACGTCCGCAGGGTCAAGAAGGAGCACAAGCCGCTGAACATGAACGGCGTGAGGCCGTTCGACGCCTTCATGCGCGTGCTGCGCCTGCCGGCCGTGGCCGACAAGACCTTCCTCGTGGCGATCACCGACCGCACGGTCACCGGCCGCGTCGCCCGCGACCAGATGGTCGGCAGATACCAGCTTCCCGCCGCGGACTGCGCCGTCGCCACGATGGGCTACGCCACCTACAACGGCCAGGCGATGGCCACGGGCGAGCGCACGCCCGTCGCAATGCTCGACGGGCCGGCCTCCGGCCGTCTGGCGGTGGCCGAGGCCATTACCAACCTCGCCGCGGCGGACGTGGGGGACATCTCCAACATACGCCTCTCCGCAAACTGGATGGCGCCGTGCGGCGACGACGGAGAGGACGCCATCCTCTACGACACGGTGGAGGAGGTCGGCATGCGCTTCTGCCCGGCGCTCGGCGTATCCATCCCCGTCGGCAAGGACTCCTGCTCCATGCACACGGTGTGGCAGGATTCGAAGGGGGCGAAGCGCAAGCAGGTGGCTCCGCTTTCCCTCGTGGTCTCCTCGTTCGCCCCGGTGGACGACGTGCGCCTTACGCTGACGCCCGACCTGAAGCCCGACCCGGAAGGGGAGGCCAGCTTCCTCGTTTACGTCGATGCGGGCGACGGTTCGCATCCGCTGGGCGCAACCGCGCTCGCGCAGGTCTATTCCCAGCTGGGCGACAGCCACGCCGACTGCGACGCGCAGAGGCTCAAGGATTTCTTCGCGGCCACGCAGCGCATAGTCCGCAAAGGTCTGGCCTTGGCCTATCACGACAGGTCCGACGGAGGCCTGGCGGTCACGCTCGCCGAGATGGCCGTGACTGGAGGGCGCGGCATCGTGGCCCGCCTCCCTGACGGCGACGCCCTGTGCCAACTCTTCAACGAGCAGCCCGGCGCCGTGCTGCAGGTGAGCGAGTCGAACGTCCGCAAGGTGCTGCGCCTCTACCACGCCGCCAACCTGGACGCGACCGTCATAGGCGCCGTCTCGCGCTCTTCGCGGACGTTCAACGTTTTCGTGGGCGAGCGCGAGTGCATCCGCACCGACATCACCACCGTGCGCCGCGTGTGGAGCGAGACTACCTACAGGATGCAGGCGCTGCGCGACAACCCCGCGACCGCCCGCGAGGAATACGACAACGCCCTGGACGAGTTCGACCCCGGCTTGACCTTCCGTCTCACGTACGACCCGGATGAAGGGCGCGCGCCGGTCGTCGCCGACGGCGAGGCCGCCGGCGGCGGGAAGGTCGAGCAGATGTCTCTCTTCGACGACGCCTCCGCGCAGCGGCGCAAGGCGCCGAAGGTCGCGATCCTTCGCGAGCAGGGCGTGAACGGCCACATCGAGATGGCGGCGGCTTTCGCGCTGGCGGGCTTCGAGTGCGTCGATGTCCACATGAGCGATCTCATCGCGGGACGCACCGGGCTGGGCGGTTTCTCCGGGCTTGTCGCCTGCGGCGGCTTCAGCTACGGCGACGTGCTGGGGGCGGGTTCGGGATGGGCGCGCTCCATACTCTACAACGACCGCCTGAAGGCCATGTTCGCGGAGTTCTTCGCCAGGCCGGGGACGTTCTCGCTCGGCGTGTGCAACGGTTGCCAGATGCTTTCGCAGCTCAAGGAGATAATACCGGGGGCGGAAGGCTGGCCGAAGTTCGTGCGCAACATATCCGAACAGTTCGAGGCGCGGTATTCCTGCGTGGAGATAGAGCCGTCGCCATCGATCTTCTTCAAGGGCATGGAAGGCTCGCGCCTGCCGATCGCCGTCGCGCACGGCGAAGGACGCGTATGGACGGAAGGCTGGGCGCCGTCCATCTGCGCCGCGCACTTCGTCGATGGCAGGGGCAACGCCACCACGCGCTATCCATTCAACCCGAACGGCTCGCTCGGCGGACAGACCGCTTTCACCACGACCGACGGGCGCGCCACGATAATGATGCCGCATCCGGAGCGCGGCTTCCGCTCCTGCCAGCTCTCCTACAATCCGGGAGTGTTCAAGGGGGAGGCCGGCCCGTGGCTGCGGATGTTCCAGAACGCATACGCTTTCGCCACTGCGCGGAAACCATAAACTCCATAAACCGAAAAACAAGTGAAAGGAATGATGACCATGAGCAGACTGATGATGGCGTGTGTGTCCGCGCTTTGCCTGTCGTCCGGCGCGACTGCGATCGCGCAGACGACCGGGGACTATCCCTCCGAGAGGCAATACCAGATGGTGGACGGAATAAGGTGGTCCTACGTCGTCGATGGCGGATCGGCCACGGTGTTCGGTTCTTCCTGGCTGGAATACGACGACGAGGAAGGCCAGGACACCATGGAATACGAGCCTGCGATACCCGCAAACACCCGCGGCGCGATAGCGGTGCCCTCTGTGCTCGGCGGATACGGTGTGACTGCCATCGGCGACGGTGCGTTCACGGAATGCGAGTATCTGACGTCGGTGACGGTGCCGTCCGGCGTGACGCGCATCGGCGAGGATGCGTTTTCCGACTGCGAGCGCCTGACTTCCGTCTCGCTGCCGGAGGGCGTCGTCGAGATTGGCGGCGATGCGTTTGACGGGTGCGAGTCGCTTTCGTCAATTTCAATCCCAGGCACTGTGACAAGCATCGGCCGCAATGCGTTCGCCGACTGCGGGAATTTGCGCTCCATCTACATCCCGCCGAGCGTGAAGACGATCGGCTACCACGCATTCGCCCGCTGCACGAAGCTCTCCAGCATAAAGGTGCCGGCGGCGCTTGCCTCGGCAGTCGAAAGCGCGGACGCGTTCTACCGCTGCCGCGCCAGCATCGAATACTACGGCGGCTCCTCTTCGCCAAGTGCGCCGACGTCCAGCTATAAAAAGGCGCAGACGCTGACCGGCGTGGCGTGGCTCGACGACGGGCCGGCCGTTCTGTCGATCAAGGTGGGCAAGATGAACAAGAAAGGCTACGTCTCCGTCGGCGGCTATGCAATGGGCGTGAACGGCAAGAAGCTCTCCGTGAAATCCGCCAAGCTCAAGGTGGACGAGGATGGACAGCTGCAAGGCTCGTTGATGGCAAGGGACGGCTCGTCGATCGACATCGTCATCGACGGAGACGAGATGCATGGCGTCTGGAAAGGCGGGGAGTTCAGCAGCGGCGGCGACACGGTCGGCGGGCTCTTCGAAAACGATAGGTCGCTCACGTTCTACTTCGAAAACGACCTCGAAGAGGAGGATTTGCCCGACGGAACGATCATGTCTCTCCTGCCGGAAGGCGAGGATGTCTATGTGAAAAACGGAAAGCCTGCGACGTACAAGGCTGCGAGCGTCAAGTGGGCCAGGCCGAAACCAGACATGGCGCTGGAAATCTACGACGAGACGTCGGGCAAGGGACTTGTCGTGGACACGTCGAAGGACAGGACGAACCTTTCCGCCTTGAAGTTCACCTACGCGCCAAAGACGGGCCTTCTCAAGGGAAGCTTCAAGATCTATGCGATACAGAATGGAAAGCTGAAAAAGCTCACGTCCAAGATCGCCGGAATCGTGGTGAACGGCACTGGGTTCGGATTTGCCACGATTGCGGGGAGATCCTCTCAGCCGGTTCAGCTTGATTGAGCCTTGCCTGCAATCCATAAAACGCGGCAGAGCGGCCGAAAGCCGCAGCCCGACCGCAGATCCCCGCGCCTTTGCGGGGATCTGTTCTAATTTGCCACTAATTCGCCAAAAAGCGAAAATGCCCTGGAGTTTACCCATTTTTTTGAGCGTGGAAATGCGCCGCACCCGCATGGATAAAGGCAGAAGTGCGTTTCGGGATGTGGTTTTCGGCGTTTCGCGTCCGAAACGGCTATCCGTCGTCGGTGTCGAAGAGTTCTGCGAAGCCCGGCAGGAGCTGGATCGCCGGGACCTCTGGAGCTTTGGTGCTGGTCTAAAA
>CAMOIK010000002.1 GCA_946615875.1 uncultured Verrucomicrobiota bacterium
CGGGTGCTTCAGCCGGTTCCTCGGCGGCAGGTTCCTCCGTAACGGCGGGTGCTTCCGCCGGTTCCGTGACTTCCGCATCTGCAACCGCAGGAGCAGGTTCGCCTCCATCGGCTACCGCCGGCGTCTCTGGCTCGACGACGTTGGCCGTCGCTTCCGCCTCCAGATCACGCAAAAGATCATCCAGGTCGCTTTGGGCAAAGACGCCCCTGGCGCATGCGGCCAAGACTACCGCCGCGCCGAGCGCGACCATGTTCTTCCTAATGTGCATCATACGAACACTGCTCCTTAGAGTTTACGATGAGATATTATAGCGTATTTGCTTGCTCGTTTCAAGGGGCGTCAATACTTCTCGTCTTCCCCGTGGCAACATCCTTGAGCACCACGCGGGCGCTGTCGGCAGAGAGCGATTTTATCTCCAAAACCTTGTATTTAGTGCCTTTCAGGTCGATTTCATCGCCAGCGACGACGTCGAATTCCTGCGTTTCGCCGCGGGTGAAGACGAGCTTGGCCTGCGTATCAACTGGCGTGTGCTTGACCCCCGCTACGATCCGCACGGCCTTTTTGTCGGCCTTGCGCACTATCGTCGCCACGGAAGCGTCAACCGAGCGCTCCATTCCCTTTCCGCCCTTGATGGACTTCTGCTTCGACTTCTTCTCGAAGGATTCGAGCACGTAGCCGGTGTCGCCGATGTCCCTGCCGACCATGACGGAGAAGCTCACGCCCTTCGTGCCATAGCCGGTCTTCTTCGTGTCGTCGCGGAAGTAGAGCAGCCAAGAGCCGTTGTAGGGCACCGACTTGTCGCTCTCCAGATAGAACGACAGTCTGGTCTCCTTGAGCGGCAGCTGGAGCTTGAGCGATTCGAGGTCGTCCGGGTGCGACGCCGGATCCTGCGGATCGGTCTGCGCCTCGAACTCTTCCAGGTTGGTGTAGCCGTCGCCGTCTAGATCTCCGGAGATGTCGTTCGGATCTAGCGGGTTCATGCCGTGCGCCTTCTCCCACTCGTCCGGGATGCCGTCGCCGTCGGAGTCGAGATCCTGCTTCTTCTCCTCCGGCTGCCTGGTCTTGCAGAACGGGCAGACCTTGAGGTCGGCGGGCATCGGCTTGCCGCAGCTCTTGTGCTCGGTATCGTCGCCCTGCTCGCAGAACACGCGCTTCTCCGAAGCGAGGAAGCTTCCAAGCGTCTCGGCAGGCTCGTCGATCCTAGACGGGTTCTCGTTCTCCTTCAGGATGATGTCGTAGGGGACCATGTCCAGCTTCTCCACGCCGGTGTCGCTGCGCTTGGAGATCGCGGCGGCCTGCTCGCCCGTCTCGCTGGCGAGCATTTCGGCGTCCTGCGATTTCTCTATTACGAGGAACGTGGCGCCCCCGGCGAGCGCGAGCACGCCCGCCGCAGCAGCCAGCCAGTCCCAGTGGGCGGCGAAAAAGCCCTTGTCTGACGATGCCGAAATCATTTCTGCTCCTCCTCTCCTTCATTGCCAGCCTCGGCCGCCTCGCCGGAAGCCTTGGTGCCGAAGTCGTAAGTCGTGATCTTCATGGTGACGGTGAAGGGCACGTCGGTGACGGGATCTACGACCAGCCCCTTGCGGCGCACCTCGCTCTCGCCCTCGGCCGACGCTTCCTCTTCGCTGGCGCGTCCGCGCCCACGTCCGCGTCCGCGTCCGCGCGAAGGCCGCGCCTCCTCCTTGTCCTTGCCGCCAAGCGCGTCGCCCAACGCGTCGGTGGCGCGCTCGAACACCAGCGAATCCACCACGATGAACCTCTCGGTGCGGGCGAACTCGTTGATCGTCTTGACCAGCGCGAGGGGCCTGGCTAGGAACACTATGGTGTAGGTCTGCGCGTCGGCGAGCGGCTTCTCCTCGACCTGCTGCTGGCGGGTGTTGCGCCCCCTCGGCGGCGGCGGCGCCGGACGCGGCTGCTCCTCGGCCGCCTTGACGTCGCTCTTCTCCACGCTGACGAGCTGGACCGCGCCGTTGGTTGCGAGGGTATCGACGAAGAGCTTGATGTCGTCCCACTGGCGCTGGAGCGTCGGCAGGGTCTCGGGCTTGGGCAGGCTGCCTTCGCTCAGTTCCCTGAAGCCGAAGGCGAAATCCTCGTCCACGAGCTTTCCGTTCACGCCGCCCGGAAGTGCGCGCTTCTCGATCGCCTCCTCGCGCAGCTGGTTGCAGAACTCGGCCACGGTGAGGCGCGGGAACGCTTTGTCGCCGCGAGACGCCACGTCGAACGCCTTGTCGAACCATATCGCAAGCGTCTTGTGGTTCTCCTCGATCGCCTTGACCGACGCCGCGCTGGGCGCGATCTTGGCGTTGCTCAGGCGCTTCACGTTCGCCTTCTGTCCTTCCAGCGTATCCTCGTTCTCGACCTTCTCCTCCCATGCGGCGTACGTCAAGTAGCCCAGGACGAGCGCGGCCACGGCGGCCACTCCGCCTATCGAACCCATCACGATCTTGTTCTTGTTCATTTCGCGGCTTCCTTCCTGGCCTCCTTGAACTGGAGCCTGACGGCGAACTGCTCCACGCAGTCGCCCTTTCCGACGTTCGGTTCCGCCTCCTGCGCCACGGAGTCCGGATCGACAATGGCGTTGGCTTTCAGGCGCGCGATCACCAGGTCCTGCGCCGTCGTCTCCTTCGCGCCTTTCGCCTTGGCCCTGTCGACAAAGGCGTCGCTGCGGTCCTTCCAGCCGCGTATCGTCACCTTTCCGTTGCCCCAGCGCTCTATCCACAGGTCGTTGCCTATGGCCTGGCGGACCGTGTTGAGGTGGACCACCGTCCGCGCCCTGCGGAACATCAGGTCGCGCAGCGCGTCGGTCTTCGCGGCCTGCTCGTCCACCTTGGCCTGCGCCGCCTTGATCTCCTTGTCGTACTTGCGCACGGCGCTGTCCACGCCCTGTATCGCTTCCTGCTGGGCGCTCACCACGTCGATCTCGTGGTGCATTCCGAGCAGCGCGCAAACGCAGGCGGCGACGAGGCACGCCGCGCCGGCCGCGACGACGGGTATCTTCTTGACCTCCGCGCGCTCCTCGACGAGCGAAGGCGGCAGGAGATTGATCGATATGGGCGCGTTGCCGGCTGCGCGAACCGCCAGTCCCGCCGTGGCGGAAAGCATGGCCGCCTCCGTGCCGAGCGCATCCTGGTTGACCGCGCTGCCGAACGCCATCATCGCGAACGGGTTGAAGAACTCGACCGCGATGCCCAGCGAGTCCGCAAAGAACGAGTCGATCTGCGGGAGCAGCGCCGTGCCGCCGGTGATGTAGAGCTTGGCGGGCATGCTGCCGTGCTGCTGGCTGCGGTAGAAGTTGATGGAGCGCGAAATCTCCGCGTGGAGGCGCGTGAGGACCGCGCGGCAGACTTTCGAGATTCTGTCGAGCGTGGGGTCTTCGTCCTCCGTGACGCCGCCCATCGACACGTAGGCGTTGTCGCGCTTGATCTGCTCGGCCTCCTCCAGAGTGCAGCCGAGCGCCTGCGCGATGTCCTTGGTGATGGTGTTTCCGGCGACCGGGATCGAGCGGTTGTATATCTTCTCGCCTTCGGAAATCACCAGCGACGTGGTCTTGGCGCCGATGTCGAGCATCACAGAGCACGAACCGTCGTCGCCGAGGATGCCGCGCATGGCGTTGGTGAGCGCGACCGGCGCCACGTCCACGATGTCCGGCGTGAAACCCGCGCCGGCGATCGCGTTTGTGATCGCCTCTATCTGCTCGATCTTCGCGGCGACTATGAGGACGGCCTTGTCGCCGTTCTCCGTGTCGCCGAGAATCTGGCGGTCGCACACCATCTCGTCGAGCGGAAACGGTATGTTCTGCTCGATTTCGTAGCGCACCATCTGCTCGAACTTGTCGTCGCCGCCCGCCTTCGCTATCGCCGCCGGACGGAGGAACGCCATTTGACCGGAGACGGAGACCGCCACGCGGCCAGGACGAATCCCCTTCTCGCGCACGATCTGCATCAGCGCTGGCGAAAGTATCGCGTCGGCGTTGCCGGCGTCGAGCGGAGCGGCGAGCGGGGCCAGCCCGTAGTTCACGAGCGTGAGGGCGCCGCCGGAGCCTGCTTCGTACTCCGCCAGCGCTATCCCGCTCGCGCCTATGTTCAACGTGAGAAACTTCTTGCTCATGGGGAAAGTGTTCCTTGTTCTCTTCTGCTTGATATCGGCTGGGGCGGCGTCACGGCTTCTTGCCGACGGCGCCGCGTCCGATCACTGTATGACCAGTTCGTAGTCGTTGGGGTTTACGAGGGCCCATATCGTCTTGGAGCGGTCCTGCAGGCCCTGGCGGCGTTCGATCATGGGTTCGCCGTTCTGCTGCTTGGCGTCCATGATGGTGGGGTCGTTCCAAAAAGCCTTTTCGAGCGTCTTGGGATGCGAGGGGATGCCCTTTATCTCGCTCTCGCAGTCGCCTGCCAGCACGTTGCCGTTGGAATCCTTCACGACCAAGCCGACGGCCTTGGGCTCGCCATACTGCTCAAGGTATGAGGGATGGAGGCAGACGGAGGCGGCGTGGGTGCCGCGCGGGATGTTGCTGTAGGTGACGGTCTGCTCGAAGTAGGAGTAGGGGGCGAGCTTGGCCTGGCCTTCCTTGTCCTTGGACGTGGCGCTCTTGGTCTCGAGCAGCACATGCCACTCGAACGTCAGCTGGTCGATGCACCGCTCCTGCGTCTGGTACCTCGCCTCGAGGACAATCCATGGGCGCGGCTTGCCCGTGTAGGCCCCGATGGTGGAGCCGCCGGATATGCTGGGCGCGGAGAGCGTGGCCTGGCGGCCGAGTTTCGGATACTGCTCGATGCGCACGAGGACTTCCTTGCTCTCTTCGCCGTCCTCGGCGGCCGCGGCGGCGGCCCTGGCGTTGCGGCCGCCCGCCGTGCGCGAACCTGTCCGCGACGGGGCGGCGACGAGTGCGGTGGCCGCGATGGCGGCGAACCCGGCTATCAGAAACTGCTTGTTCATGGTGCTTTTCCTTTCGGTTGGTTGAGTGAGAGAGGGGTAAGAGGGGTAAAAGGTTTGAGGGAGTCACAATACCTTCATCTTCGGCAGATCGTTGATGTCCACCAGTCCCACGACGCGCCCGGCGGCGTCGCAGACCGGCAAGTCGTCTATGCGCCGCTTCTCGAACACCTTGAGCATTTCGGCGGCGAACACGGTATCGCGCACGAAGAGCGGCGACTTCGTCATGTGCCCGCCCACCGGCGAGGCGAGGAGGGCGGAGGCGTCGCCAGCCGTCATCATGCGCCGGAAGTCGCCATCGGTGAAGATGCCGAGCAGCCTGCCGTCGGCATCGACGACGACCGCGCTGCCGGCCTTCGCCTTCGTCATGGTCAGCAGGGCGTCCATGACGGGCGTCTGCGGCGATATCGTGGCGAGGCGCTCGCCGGTGCGCATTATGTCGGTCGCCTTGAGGACGAGCGCGCGGCCTATGGCGCCCGCCGGGTGGTTCATGGCGTATTGCGAGACGTCGAACTTGATCGCGTCGAGCATGACCATGGCGAGCGCGTCGCCCATGGCCATGGTGGCGGTGGTGGAGTTGGTGGGGGCCATGCCGAACGGGCAGGCCTCCTTGCCGCACGGTATCTCCAGATGGATGTCGCTCATCGCGGCGAGCGACGAGGCGGGGCGGCCCGTGACGCCGATCACCTTGAGGCCGTGGCGGCGGATGGCCGGGATCAGGCGCAGTATCTCCTCGGACTCGCCGGAGAACGAGAGCGCGATCAGCACGTCGCGCGGCGCGACCATCCCAAGGTCGCCGTGCATCGCCTGCACGGGGTTGAGGACGATCGAGCGCGTGCCGGTGGAAGCGAATATCGCGCTCATCTTCTCGGCGACGGCGAGGTTCTTGCCGACGCCGGTGACGACGATGATGCCTTCCGAGCGGATGCAGCCGAGCATCAGCTCCACGGCCTTCGTGAAGCTTTCGCCCAGCGCGTCGCGCGTGCGGCGAAGTCCTTCGATCTCGATGTCGAAGACTTCGCGCGCCCTTGCCAGCATCTTTTCCTTCGTCATTGCCTCGTTGCCAGATTGCCCGGTCGTTTACTTCGTGGTGGACTGAAGAAGGGTGACGCAGATGGTGCCGACGATGTCCTCGGCGGAGCAGCCGCGCGACAGGTCGTTCATCGCCTTTGCGAGACCCTGGAGGTTGGGGCCGATCGCGTCCGCCTCGCCGAGGCGCTGCGCGATCTTGTAGCCGATGTTTCCGGCCTGCAGGTCCGGGAAGATGAACACGTTGGCGTTGCCCTGGACCTCGCCGCCCGGATTCTTCAGCTGGCCGACGGCGGGGACGATGGCGGCGTCGAACTGCATCTCTCCGTCCATCTTGATGCCCTTCTCGGCGAATACGGGGCGCGCCAGCTCCACGGCCTTCTGCACCTTCTCCACCAGGTCGCCGGCGGCGGAGCCTTTCGTCGAGAAGGAGAGGTAGGCCACGCGGGGTTCGTTGCCGGTGAGTTCGCGGTATGTCTGGGCGGTCGCAAGGCCGATATCCACGAGCTGCTCAGCCGTCGGGTTGGGAATCACGGCGCAGTCGCCGAACGCCAGCACGGTGTCGCCCGAGGGAGTCGGACGCTTGAGATCCATGATGAAGCAGGACGAGGCCGTCTTCACGCCCTTCTGCGTGCCGAGAGTGTGGAAGGCGGCGCGCAGCATGTCGCCGGTCGAGGCGATGGAGCCGGCGACGAGGCCGTTGACGCGGCCCAGCTTGACCATCATGCCGCCGAAGTAGATGCGCTTCGTGCGCAGCGTCTTCTGCGCGGCGGCCAGGTCGATGATCTTCTGCTTCTCGGCGGGCTTGCGCGCCTCCTTGGCGTTCCAGGCCTCGAGGTAGGCGGCCTCCAGCTCGGCGTCGCCCTGCGTGTAGTCGATCGTCTTTATGCCGCGCTCGGAGAGGCTCAGTCCGGCCTTCGCCTCGGCGGCGGCTATTTCCTCCGCCGTGCCCAGCACTACGGGAGTGCAGATCTTGCGGTCGATGCAGGCGCACGCGGCGGCGATTACGCGCGCGTCCATGCCCTCGGGCAGCACGACCGTGCCGTGCAGTTTCGAGGCTTTGGAGATTATTTCCTGTATAGCATTCATTGTCTTGTTCTTGCTTTGTGTTGTATCGCACCTAACCCAGAAGACGGACGGTGTCTTTTGCGATCATGAGCTCCTCGTTGGTGGGGAGGACGATCACGGGGATGGCGGAACCTTTCGCGGAGATCACGGCCGTCACGCCGCGCGTCTTCGCGTTCGCCTTCCTGTCGAGCTTGACGCCGAGCGCGCCCAGCCGCGAAATGACGCGCTCGCGCGCCTCCGCCGAATTCTCGCCGATGCCGCCGGTCATCACGATCGCGTCGGCGCCGCCCACGACAGCGTTGTAGCCGCCGATGTAGAAGGCCACGCGATAGGCCCACATTTCGAGCGCGAGCTCTGCGGCCTTGTCGCCCTTGGCGGCGTTGGCGCAGATGTCGCGCATGTCTCCGCCATTGACGCCGCTCACGGCCTGCAGGCCCGACTGCTTGTTGAGGAGCCTATCCATCTCGGCGGGGGTCTTGCCCTCGGCCTCCATTATGGAGAGGATGGCGGCGCCGTCGATGTCGCCGCACCTGGTGCCCATGACGAGACCGGCGAGAGGGGTGAGACCCATGGAGGTATCGACGCACTGGCCGTTCTTGACGGCGGCGAGGGAGGAGCCGTTGCCGAGGTGGCAGGTCACGAGGTTCACCTTGGCGAGGGGCTTGCCGAGGAACTCCGCGGCCGCCTGCGTGACGAACTTGTGGCTGGTGCCGTGGAAGCCATACTTGCGTATGCCCATCTTTCTGTAGTACCTGGGGTCGATGGCGTACATTGCCGCGCAGTCAGGCATGGTCTGGTGGAACGCGGTATCGAAGACCGCCACGTTCGGCACCCCCTTGAAGATCTGCTGGCACGCCTCGATGCCGCCCAGGTTCGCCGGCATGTGCAGCGGCCCGAACTTAACGAGCTTCCTGCACTTCGCCATCACCGCCTTGTCAACCTTCACGGAATCCTTGAAGACCTCCGCGCCGTGCAGTACGCGATGTCCGATCGCGTCGATGTCCGTCGGGTTGCCGAGGTCGGCGACGACCTGCTTCAGGGCCTCGCTGTGGTTGGCGGGCCCGCCCGCGCCTATGCGTTCCACCAGCCCTTTCGCCAGGCGCGTCTGCGTCGTCATGTCGAAGAGCTGGTATTTCAGCGAACTCGATCCGGAGTTCACCACCAGCACCTTGCGGATTTCCTTCTTGCCTTTTGCTGTCTTCTTCATGTGTGTATTTGTATGCCTTGGTTGTTTTCGCCGCGTTTCACCCGGCTTGCCTAGTTCTTGATGCGGATGCGGAAGAAGCACTTCTCGCCGGCATCCTTGGGCTTGGGCACGACGAACTCGCCCGTCTCGAACGTATCGTCGTCCTTCACGTATATCGGGACTTCATCGACGCCAGCCGACTTCCAGGAGGATTCGGTGAGGCCGGTCAGGTCGGTGACATACTCCACCTCGCCGTAGAGGTCCGGCGTGTCGGACGCCCCGGTGCTGGTGTAGAGCCCGCGCGCCCTGCTGGAGACCGCGACGCCGCTGCCGCTCGTCTGCAGGACCTTCGCGCTGCCCCTGGCCGAAAGCGTCACCGTCGCCTCGTCCGCGCCGATGGCCGAGAATGTCACGTTCGTGGCGTTCGCGGTCGTCACCGTGCCGTCCATGGCGTCCTTCACGGCGAGCAGATACGAGGAGTGCCCGGACGTGTCAGCGTCGGTGGCTAGCGCGGCGATGCCAGCGTTGTTGATCACGCTGAACACGTATGCGGCCAGGCCGCCGACGGCCGGGGAGCCGTTCTGCTGATTCTGCAGGTTGCCGGATAGCGTGCGGTTGATCTCGACGCCCGAGTCGAGCGTGTCGTTGAGGTTCTCCGTGCCGTTGTCAAGCCTGCCCCTGTTCTGCACCATTTCCCAGGCGTCGGGCAGGCAGTTGCCGTTGGTGTCGGCGTCCTCGATGTAGAGGTCGAACGTGTCGCCGAGCCCCATGGTGTCGTCGATCACGATAGTGGACGGCGTGAAGATGTCCTTGGCGGCGCCGTCGCGCTTGCAGACGTAGCCCCACGACTCCCAGGCGTCCTTGCGGCGCGTCGTCCCGTAGGAGTTCATGTCGATGTAGCCGCGCACGTAGTACTTGCCGGGCATGAGGCCGATAAGCGTCGCGTTCACGTCATGCACGGCGTTGGTTGCCGACACGGACGCCTTGGTGCGCACGTAGGTGCGCGCCACCGGGTCGCCCGAGAAGTCCGGCGTGTCGAACGCCTCGATCCTCACCTCGCCGGCGTTCAGCACGCTGGCGGGGCCGAAGTATTTCGCGCACACCTTGACCGTCCCCATGCTGTTCGTCAGCGCGTTCATGCGGAACGTGTTGTTGGCGTTCGCCGACCAGTAGTCGCTGCGGAACTTGGTGTTGTACATGGTCACGCGCCAGGAGTAGTTCTTGCTCGGGTCGAGCAGGTCGCCGGCATAGACGTCGGGCGTGAACGTATAGACGCCGTTCAAATCGCGCGCCGGGGCGCGGCGCACGCCGCTGTCGTAAACGACCGTGTTGCCGTCGCGGACCTGCAGCTTGAAGGCCGTGTAGGAGTTGCTGTCGATCTGCGTCCCGGCAGCCTCGTTGTCTATCTTCATGGTCCACCGGAACGTCGGGCGGGAGCCGAACACGGCCGACTGCTGCGAACCGGGCGTCTGCGGGACCGGCACGGTGCGGTAGTCGTCCGAATCGAAGTGCCTGACCGTCGCTATCGTGTAGAGATTGTTCGTAGTGTTTAGCGCGATGGAGCCGTTGCCCAGCACGATGCGGTAGGTCACCTCGGTCGGGTCGATGCCGCTCGCGACAAGCTTTTCGCTGCCCATCACCTCGCTCTGGAAGTAGTCCCAGTCGATGTCGAAGGCTCCGTTCTCCAGCACGTCGCCCTCGTAGAGGTAGCTGCGCTGGTCGAGGTTGATCACCTTGTCGAAGATCACGCGGTTCTCCATCTCCAGCGTGTCGATGCCGCTGCCGTTCACGAGGGTCCGCACCACGCGAACGCGCTCGTACTTGCCGCCGGAAAGCTCGCCCGCCACGAGCGCCGCCTCGTCGCCGTCAGACGAGCCGTACATCGCCTTGCGGTCGCTCGAAGCCTGCAGCAGATCGACGCGCGTGATGATCGGCGACGTATCTGTCAGCTCGATTTCCGCCACGCCTTGGTGCCAACCGACATCCGCGACAGTCGAGCCCATTGGCTCGCCATACGTGTACTTGCCGTCGCCGTCGAGGTCGTAGAACGCGACTATCGTGTTCTTCCCTTCCTTTACATAGCCTTTGTTCGCCTCGCCGAGATAGAGTTCCAGCTTGTTGGCTTGCAGCGTCGGAATGCGGGCGATGTAGTGGAACCTGAACTGCGCAACGTCGATGTCGATCGTGTTGCCAGATTCATCTTCCGCTCCGTAGAGTTTCGACGTATCTAGCGTGAACTCGCCAGTCACCACGTTGATCGTGCCGATCGTGGCTCCGTTCAGCGCCAGCGTCGCCTGCGACGAATTGCCGGACTGTATCACGCTGATACCTTTCAGTGTGCGCCACTCCGCCTCATAATCCAGCAACCAGACATTCCCACGACCATACTTGTTCACATCGGCCAAATAGGTCTCATACGTTCCCTTGCGGACTCTGACGCCGTAAATCGTCCACTGGTAAACCCTCGAATTCGCCTCCTGGAGAACAAGGAGTTCCACGTCGCCTGCCTTGATATATCCCGGAGCAAGGCTGCCCTGGCGGATTTCTCCGCTCACGGAACCGAGATCGAAATACCTCAATGCATCGACGCCAGGAAGAAGGGTGTAAGACGCATCAGGCACGACGAGTCCCTGCTTGGTGAACGTCTGGACGACGATGCTGCCGACCGCGTTGTTCAGCTGGTTGTTATATTCGTTCGATTCTCCGCCGCCTTCACCGTCACCCTCCGAAGGAGCAACGAGCGGCTGGTCGCCGTTGTACCGCAGCGTCACCTTGAGCGTCGGAATCGGCATGTCTTTGCGCTCGTCGTCGCTATTGATATGACTGATGACCGGCGCGAGGATGGAGGTCGTGAACTGGCTGTAGCGGCGCTCCGCGTAGTTGGACCAGCCGTCCTCGTCCTTGTCGAGATCGGCATCCCAGGCGTAGCGGCTGACGTAGGGGACGCCCTGGGCGTCCTCCCAGACGTCCTCCATGAAGTCGTGGTCGGTGAAGACCTCTCCGGCGTAGAGCTGGCCGATCTTGAAGAAGTAGTCGCTGTCGTAGGGACTGACGGACTTCGCCTTGACGGGCGAGAAGGCGACCTCAAACTTGAAATACTCGCTGAGGAGGAACTCCGTGAAGTTGGAGAGGCCGTCGTTGTCGTCGTCGTCCGCGGCGGCGCCCTTGACACCGTAGATGTCGGTCCACCAGTCTGGCAGGCCGTTCTTGTCGAAGTCCTCGCGGTTCACGTATTCATCGAGGAATTCCTTGGCGGGCAGCATTCCCTTGGCGAGATCGCGGATGTACGCCTCGTATGCGGACATAAGCGCGCCGTTGCGTTCGATTTCGGTGTCGGCGGCCAAGTCGGCCGGTGCGCCGTAATTGGCCCTGGCGTATTCCTCCCACCAGTCGGGCAGATCGTTGGCGTTGGCGTCCGCACCCGTTTCCTGCCATGCGGTCTCAGCGCCCTGCCCGTCCCAGTAGGAGTCTGCGCGCTTGGCGAACGCCGAGCCGACCGGCACCAGGTCGGATGTGCCCTCGAAGCCAAGACGGTAGTCGAACAGGAACTGCCTGTAGAAGGCCGCCGAAATCACGCTGTTGGTGACGACCGTCCTGTTGTTTATGCTCAACGACCCGCCGCCGTCATGCCAGAACATATTGGCGTACTTGTTGTATAGGTATTCGTCCTCGTAGGTCGTCACGTTCGAGTTGTACGGATTCATCGTATTGGGGAACGCGAAGCTGTCGGAATCCTGGAAGGTCGAGGGCGTGTATCCCGCGTAGTTCTCAGACCAGTAAACGCTGTCGGACACGGAACCGCAGAGTTTCGGGAGGTGGGCGACCATGTTCTCCATCCAAGGCACCACATGCTTGGAAGTGTAAACGGTGTTTGCCACGGGAGACTGCTGGATCGCAGCCCACCAACCGACCTTCAGGCTGTCGCCGATGTCAGCGGACGGGTTGTCGGGGTTCCTGACGTTGCCGAGGACGTTGGCGGCGAAACCCGTCGGCTCGGTGCGGACATACTGCGCATCAGTCGCGTTGGGCAGCGTTGACATATTGTAGTACTGGATGAGTTCCGGAGGAAGCTGCTCGGTGTCGGAACCGAGGTTGTCGTTGCGCCGCGCCCCTTCGCACCACTTGCCGAACACCTCCAGCCTGAGCGACTTCACGTCATCGACGGAGAACGACTTGTTGTAGCTGCCGGAAATGTCCGCCTCCGACCTCGCGCCATCCCAGGTGCGGACTTCGGCGACGCGCCCCTTGTAGAAGTCTGTCGCAATGTCGCTCCAATCCGCCGACGCCGCCGCCTGCTCGTGGCCGAACGCGCCGTCGCCGTTTGCCCTGCCGCCCATGATTGTGACGGAACGGACGATGCGGTACATGTCATATGGGAAGTCGGCATAGCCCTGCGGGTTCTGGACTATGATCGTGACGCCGTTCGCAGGGATGAGCGTGGTGTCGGCGCTCGTCTCGAACCTTCCGTTGCGGTAGAGGCGCAGCTTTTTGCCGTCGTATGTCGCGGCTATGTGCACCCACTCGCCGTCCACAACCTTGTCGCCGGTGACGCGGGAGGAAAGTTCCGTCGTATTCTGCGTCTCTGCGAACACATGGCCGGAAGCGTCGATGCCCAGCGCGAAGCACATCCTGATTACGGAGTTCGACGAACTGCCGTGCTCGTCGTGGGACTCCAGATCCCACGCGCCGTAGCGCGAGGCGCGGCTCACGATGTACTGATCCTGTCCGTTCTCGGATTCGTCGGGCTTGATCCACGCCTCGACAGTGAACTGGCGGAAGAGGTCGGTGCCGTTCATGTTGCGCGTAATCGGCTTGTAGGAGATCGCGGCGCCGGGAGCGTCCTTTCCACCGAACCAGACGCTCTGGCGACGGGCGGGATCACTGAAGTCCAGCGGATCTGAGTTCTTGCGGGAAAGGCTCTTCACCTCGCCGGAGTCCGTCCTCCAGTCGTTGTCGGTGTCGTAGCCTTCGTTCTGCTCGAACGACGCGATGTAGTCGTGGTTGTAGCAGTTCCACGCTTCGCGCAGACTGTAGTAGGGAGTGAATGCGATTTCCGTGCCGAGAATGCTCGTGAAGACCTGCTCGTTCAGAGGATTGAGGATTTCGTTCTGGTAGTAGAGCGTTGTATAGGACGGGCTGCCCGCCACCTGGTAGGTCGCGTTCGTTACAAGGTTCGTCGTGATGCCGGATATGGCGCGGACGAACTCGCCGTTCTCGTCGATGTCATAGACCGGCTGCCCCATGTAGGAGAGATAGTTGGTCGAGACTATCTCGTCCATCCCCACAATCGGGTCGAGCGATGGCACGGTTGAGTCCGTCATCCAGAGCGGCGACGGGTCTGTGTGGGCGGAATCGGGGGATGTGACGTTCGCGAGGATTGCCTCCTCATAGTTCCGGAAACCGTCGCCGTCGGCGTCGCACTCCGCGATACCCATCATCCACGGGAAGCGAATCGGGTCGTTCGGCGGCAGGTCCTCGTTGTCCCATCCCACCCATGCGTTGCACCAGGCACTCAGCGTGGTGGACGTGGAGTGGGCGCGGGCGATCACGTCGTTGGCCGTCGCGCCGAACCTGTTGCCGAGCGAGCCGAGAATCGGGTTGAGGCCGTGGAACAGTTCGTAGTAGTCATCCATGCCGTCGCGGTCCGTATCCCAGAGGCGTGGATCGGTCCCGACGTACTCAAGTTCATCAATGCTCTCGTCGCGGTACTGCCTGGTCAAGACCTCTCTCGCATCGGTCGTAAGCGTCATGACCGGCGTGGCGACGACCCAATTCGTAGCTGTTGCACCTTCATAGAGGACGTAGTAGTTGTTGCCGTCCTCATTGTAGATGTTGGTGGCGTAGGTCGAGCCATTGCGCAGCTCCCAGAGCAGCCTGCCGCTCAGGCTCCTGTCCTGAACAGGTGTGTTCGCCACCATTACGCGCTGACGGATGCGCAGCGGCGGCAGCATATATTTGTTGCCGAGATCGACGCCAGCATGGTCCCACGCCTTCGGAGGCGCGGCAAAGTAGCCGAGCATTTCGAGGTAGTTCGGGTAGCGCTTCACGATCTTTGCGAAATTCGGGTAGCCGGCGTCGACAAGCGTATCGTAGTCCTTCGCCGTGAAAGGCTCAATGTAGCTCGTGCGCAGGAAGCCCTTGTCGCCGTTCCACTGCCCCTGGACGAACGTGCCCGTACCCTCGTCGAACGCCGGGCAGTCGCGGCCGACGAGCGGCGTCCACGGATCGTCGTAGCGGAAGTGGCGCATCGCCTGCACCATGTATTCCTGCCAGTTCTGGAGGCCGTCGCCGTCCCAGTCATTGTCCGCAAATCCGATCCCCGGCACTGAAGTGGCGTCGGCGCGGGTCGGGTCCATGCCGCAGAGGATGTGATATACCTTGTCCTCGGCATTCGTGTAATTGCCCCAGTGCGCCTGTGCGGCGGCACGAAGGTCGTCGTAGATGCCGCTCAGCGGAGTGCCGGACGGGAAGACGTCTACATTCTTGCCGTCTTCGTCCGTAGTCGTCGTGACAATGTCGTCGTTGAGGAAGAGGAGTCCCGCATACTGGCGCTCCCACGGGTCGGGCAGACCATCAAGGTCTGTATCGATGGTGCAGGGGTTCATGCCGCCGCCAGGAATGCACAATTCGCCGCCGCCGTCGGACGGGTCGCCGTAGATTGCGAAGTGGCGGACGGTCGTGACGATGGTCTGACCCCAGCGGTTGAAGGTGTAGTCGCTTGACCAACTTCTGCTGCGTTCCGTGCCGTCGCTGATTCCGTCGCCGTCGGTATCCTTGTTGCGCGGGTCGGTCGGCATGAACTTGTTGTACCACTGGTAGTTCGGATTCGGCTTGTCTGCGCTCGTCTGACTGGGATGGTATGCATAAATGGTCGGGCAGTCGATATACGCGGCGCTCGAATCCGTGCCGGCGAACTCGTTCACTAACGAGAGGCCGTCGCTGTAGCCCTCATAGAGACCGAGCGAATAAGGCCAGATCTTGCTGCCGTTCCAGTAGAGCTTGTCCTCGTCGTCCCCGCGCTTGTTGAAGTCGATGTTCGGGTTGACTCCAATGTAGAGTTCCCAGCCGTCGGGCACCGCGTCGCCGTCCGTGTCGGCGCCATGCTGCGACTGTTTGTACTTCGTCTCCGAATCGCCCCACGAGAACTCATCGAACGTTTTGTTCGGGTTGGTCGTGCCGGCGGAGATTATTGCCTGGATGGTGGTCTTCTTGGCCGCTAGCTTCGCCTGGTCGTCCGCGAGATTCCTGAGGCCGACGATATAGCGGAACTTGAGAAGCAGGAACTCGTCGATGGCGGTGTAGGGAGCCGTGTTGATGGCGCGTCCCGCCGTATATAAGCTGCCGCCGCTCCACCAGCGCTTGCCCTTGGAAACCGAGCCGTCGTCGCTGCGGAACCATGCCGTGCGCGGGTCGAAGCCGAAGTAGTTGTGCACCTGATGGTGGTAGAGCGTCACCGTGTTCGTCACGATACCCGCCTTCGGATCGAAATCGATAGTCCGCTTCTTCGCGTAGCGCTTGGAGTAGTTCTCCGTGTCCTCGGTCGCGACGATGAAGCCGCCGTTGAAGCGCTTGACCTCGAAGCCGTTGCCGGTGACGGTAATCGCGATTTTGTTCGTGTTGATGTAGCCCGTGTATGCCGTGTCGAGGATCCAGAGCGTTCCGTTCGTGGCGGTGTAGATGTAAGTGTAGGCGCCCAGCGGGTCGGAGGCATCCGCCTTCCAGCAGGCCATGAAATCGCCGTCGAGGTTGGCCGCGCCGTTGTTGTCTTTGCTGGCCGCGAGCGGATTGGAGTTGTACATCACCTCGTAAAGGTCGCTGAGGCCGTCGCGGTCGGTATCCCAGTGCACCGGGCTGGTGCCGATCAGGAACTCCTCGCTGTCGGTGATGCCGTCGTTGTCGGTGTCGGTGTCGGTCCAGGATCCGGCGATGTTCGGGTTGTATATCCTCGCGATGTCCTTGGGCGCGATGGCGTCGCTGTAGTCCTCCAGGTCGGCAAGGTTGAACCTGCTGCCGACGAGCTGGTTGGTGCCGGTGCCGACGGTCGCCGCATACCACATATAGTATTCATAGCCGTCGGGCATTCCGTCGCCGTCCGTATCGTCCGTCGTGGGGTCGGTGCGGTTCTCTACGGTGAAGCCCCAGGCGACGTTGTTTGCGTTGTGGCTGCGCCATGTGAACGTGATGTAGTCCTTGGCCGCCTTCTGCTGCGCGTCAAAGAGATCGTTGCCGTTTTCGGAATCGAGCCAGATACCGATCTCCGCCTGGTCGAACGAATAGAGATCGCACGGGCTGAGATAGTGGATGTCGGTCGCGTCGTTCTCGTTGGTATATGCGACGAGATTGACGTAGTTGGTCACGACGACAGGCTCCGTGGCGCCGATCGGCGTGAAGGTGCGCAGCCAGGCGTCGGTGGGAACCGTCTCGTCTTCGCCCGTGTCGCCGTTCGTCACGATCCTGTCGATGCCGCTGGAGATGTTGCCGTCGATATACGACCTGTCGGCGTAGAAGAGCCTGTTGTTGCCGTCGGAGGTCGTGACATTCACGGCGCCGCGGTAGTGGATTGTCGCGAGAAGGTTTGTGACGAGGTTCAGCTCGTCCTCTTCGCAGATCGGCCAGGAATTGTCGAGTTGCCCCTTCGTGTAGAGTTTCTTCAGCAGGTAGTCGCGGCGCTCGAATACCTCGCGCAGCAGCGCCTTCTTCTCGATCTCGCTCATGCAGAGGTCGGAGAGCCATCCGTATTTGGTAGCCCGCCCGGTCCTATATGCGGTGTATTCCTCGTCTCTCGCCATGAACATACCGAAGTTGAGGCCGTCGTGGTAGCCGCGGATCTCCCTGACCGCCGTGAAGGCCTGGCCGCTCGTCGCCCAGCCGCTGACCGCGCCTGGGACGATGGTGGAGGTCGTATCCGCGGCGGCGGGATAGTAGTCTCCGTCGTCGTTCAGCGAGTTGATTGCGACGAGTTCCCCGGCGTTGTCGTCGGTGTCCTTGAGGGGGCCGCCATTCCAGTTCGGGTAGAACATGTAGAAGTCGGGGATGCCGTCGTTGTTGATGTCGCCCATGTTGTCGTGCCGGTTGTATTCCTTGGCGAACACTGCCTCGACGTAAGTCTCGGCATATTTGCCGGAACCGCCGGTTTCAGTCTCCGTCTGCTCGGTCGGCAGCGCCACCTTCGTCGAGGTCACCACGGAGCCCATCTGAGGATTGGCGCTGAAGGCGAACTCCGTGCCGCCGGGTTCGCTCGCCGTGATCCAGCCGTAGAAGAAGCTGTCGCGCAGCGAGTCGGGATACACGTAGTATTCGTTGGGGTCGGCGGGAGCCGTCGCGTTCGCTGCATGGGCGCCTTCGGATGTCAGCCAGACATCCTTCTTGTTGTCAAGCTGGCCGTCGTCCACGGCATCCGCCTTGTAGCCGAAGGCGTATGCCATCGCGGTGGAGGAGGACGTGCCGCAGTCCCACGAGAGGTTGAAGTTCTCGGAAGAGACGAACGTCGCGTCGCTCACGAAGACGTGGCCGTAGCCGACGCCCGCCGCCATGGCATACTTCATCGAGAGCGGCTTGGCATACGTGTTGCCGCCGGATGGCCAGTTTGCCACCGTGGTCAGTATCTTGGTGACCTGCGCGGGGTAGTAGTATTCGCCAGAGGTGCTCCTGCCGCCGTCCTTGTCGTAGAAGTCGAAGTACAGCTTGGCCTCGGCCTGCCCGTTCACGAAGCTCGGGACGATCGTCCCGGTGGTCTTCGCGCCGGCGAAGAAGTTTGTGGTGACGACGTTGACGCCGCGCACGACGACGAGTATGCCGGTGCCCTCCTGGCTTGCACTATCCGAGGCCGTGCCGTAGGAAGTGTTTTTCCAGGTGGCGGTCATGTCGGCATTCACGTCGGAGTAGCCCCAGTCGATGGAAACATTCTTCGCGACGTTGGTGAGAGTGGCGCCGAATGGCGTCATGAGCGCGGCATCTATCTCCGGCGCGGCGTTCACGATCTTGACAGGCTTGTTCAGGCTTCCTTCAAGATAATACTTGTTGGCGCTCATCTGCCTGGATTCGAGCACGTCGGTCGTGAGCACGCGCGCAGTGATGTCGAAGCCCTTCGTGGCGGAGGCGGTCTTCGCCACGCCGTCGATCGAGTCGAGATCCACCTCCAATTCCCAGTCGCGGTAGTTTCCGACGCGGAACGTGTGGCGGTAGTAGTTGGTCCCGTCAGCCGTTGAATACGTAGCTTCGCCGAACGGAAGCTTGCCGGGATCTTCCTCCGTGAGGCTCTTCCGGCTGACAGCGAGCTCGACCACGATATCCTTCTCGTCCGTCCAGTCGTCCAGCCTCACCGTGACCGTCTGCGGCGTGGTCACGTTCTCGTCGAAGGCGTTCTCGCCGGTGGCGCCGCCGTTGAAGAGCACGGTGATCGCGCTGCCGCCCTTGACCTGGACGAGCTTCTGTATCTTCGAGCCCGGATGGTCGTCCTCCTTGTCAATTCCTGGGTAGTCGTGGGCGTCCCACACCTCGGCGGTCACGTAGTAGTTGGTGGCTGCGCCGAACGTGTAGGAGAACCAGCCGTCGGGGTCGTCGACCGTCTTGGAGTCGCCCGAAGAAGTGAAACGGTAAACGCGCTTTCCGGCGCCGTCCAGGTTGAGCATCTCGTCCTTGGTGGCGCCCTGCTTGCGCACCGTCCACTTCACGACCATGTTTGTGCTCTTGTCGTAGTCGGCGTCGGCCACGCGGACGCGGAAGGCGCGGTTCGTGCCGTACATCACGGTCTCGCTGAAGATGCCGTCGTCGTCGTCGTCCATGTCCTCCGGATCTTCATAGGTCTTGTCCATGTACATCCACATGGCGGTCGCCTCGGCGGACGCGTTCGCCACGACGATGGTGAGCTCCGTAGATGGCGCATTGCCATAGACCTTGGTGGCATCCCACTTGGGCGACGTGCTCAGCACCACGTCGAACGTGGCATTGACCGCCGTGAGCGCCTGGATGTTGATAAGCTGGTCGTTCTTGCCGGAGCCCACCGGGTAGCCCGTCGGCGCGCTCTCCGCGTTGTCTTTGCAGACCGTGACGACATACGGCGTGCTGTTCGTGAACATCGTGGAGACGAGGTTCTCGTCGTTCGTGTTCACCAGGTAGGCGTAGAGCGTGGAATACGAGGAGTCGTTCCAGAAGTTCGGGTAGTGGATGTTGATTCCCATCGTCCCGCCGGCCGGCACCGTCCCGTCGTCGGACGCGCCGGAGACGATTTCGGCCGACACGTCCTTCGGCACCACCGTGGCGGAGAACGGCATCCAGTCCGTCTTCTTGTTGCCGATCGGCGAGGTCACGCGGAACGCGGAGTTGGTCTGGAGCTCGCTGGTGAACGTCACCTTCGGGGGCGCGAGCGTCGCGTCGTCGAGGACGTTGAGGATGTTGTCGGCGTCAAGGTAGAGGTCCTCGAACGTGATCGTGGTGCCGGCGTCGGCGGCGTCTAGCCGCACTTCAAGCTTGTATCCGCCGTCGGTGCGTCCCTTCTGGATGTCGGCGTATGCGTCGCCCACGCCGATCTCCAGCTCGCACGGGAGGTTCTTCGTGGGCGTCAGCTCGCCCTCCTCCCACGCCGGATACGCCACGATGGAGGTCTTGATGGTGATCGGCAGCGCGGAGAAGCCCGCAACGAAAGGATCGGTGCAGCTCGGCGTGAGCGTGACCACGCTGGCGCCGCCGACGGAACCAAGCCCGTAGATGTAGAACGTGTCGCTTTCCGTCCTGCCGCTCTTGATGGTGAACTCGAGGCTCGTGAGGCCGTCAAGACCGCCGGCGGGGGGAACGCTGTTGTCGTAGGTGGGCTTGTTGGAGAAGAACACGCAGTCCTGCCAGCCGTCGGACGGCGTGACGGTCACGGAGATGTCGTTCGGCGCGCTCTTCGACGCAGGAGTCAGGCTGAGCTTGCACGCGACGCACTCGAACCTGTTGGAGGACGCGGTGAGCGTCGCGGGGCCGGAGACGGAAAGCGTGGTCTCGCGCGGCTCGCCGACCGCCACAGGGACCGTGACGTAGTCGATGATGCGCTCCATCGGCGCCCCGTTGCGGTAGTTGTAGTGCGGCCAGGCGCTGAGGACGAGATTGTTCGTCACGCCCTTCACCACGCCGAACACGGCGAAGTTGATGTCGTTCGTGGCTGTGACAGGGATGGTCGCCACCTGCACCTCGTTGGAGACTGGCTTGAGCGTGGACGTGTCCCAGCCGGTCTGCATCATGACCGGAGCGACGGTGACGCCCATGCTCTTCAAGGCCGCGGTGTTGGTCACCACGAGGCCGCTCTCGTCGGCGCTCCACACATACACGGGGACGCTCTTCGCGGGGCGGGACACGGCATACAGCGAAAGCGACGAATATTCGACCTCGCCCTCGTGGACGCTGCGCCACACGCCGGAATCGCTTCCAGAAGGAAACACCTCCCAGTTTGGGTCGAAGCCGATCGTCTGCACGTAGAAGCCAAGCGCCTCCGGCGAACCCGTGAGCTTGTCGCCGAGGCTCTGCCACTTCGACGTGCTCCAGCCGCTGGCGTCGGCGATATCGACGCAATCGTCGCCGTCCGGAGAGGAAATCACCCAGCGCACTTCGTCCGAGAGCCCGTCGGGCGCGAACGTGAATTTTTCGGATTCGATGCAGAGCTCCGCGCCGCAGCCCTCGAACTGGTCAGGGACGATCGCGTCGCCGCTGCGCGTCGCCAGGCGGATGGGCATCGCCAGATCGCCAGGCTCCGAATCATACTCGAACACGAGATCCGTGTATTCCTCGGTCTCGATGATGCCGCCGTCGATCAGCCTGGCCCACTTTGGCTCGCCGCTGCCGTCCGCGAACACTCCGAGGACGGGGCGATACTGCGCCCAGTCGAGCGCGACCTCCATGTAGTAGGCATCTGTTCCAGGGGTGGAGCCGGGCTCGCAGCCGGCCTTGTAGGCCCGCTTCCAGCCGACATACTGGGCCGCACTGCCCACCATGGTGCGGTGGTTCCAGAGCCGGATGCGCACATACATCGCCTGTCCGACTCCGAACGGCGCATCGCTCGTCGTGTAGGCTTCGACCTGCGCGCCCGTCTTGTCGCATGGCACGATCGACCATATGTCGCCCGTTGCCTTGGCGAAAGCGCTCAGGCCCGCACCGATGCAAAGTGCGGCTGCCGCTGCGGCTGCTGTCTTCTTCATGAGGTTTTTCATTGTGTTTCCCCTTCCCTGTTTAGAAATGGTGCTACTTGCCGCCCAGGCTGCGCAGAGTCTGTTCGGCGGTGTTGTGGTTTTCCGCAAGCTTTTTGACGAGCGCGTCCAGCTCGGCCTTGAGCGCCGCCTTCCTGTCTTCGCCGGCCCCCTCGGCCTCGGCGTCGGCCAGCCGCTTCTTGGCCGCTTCAATTTCCGCCATTGTCGCCGCCTCCCTGGCGCGGTATTCGTCCAGCGTCTTGACGTGTTCGGGATGCTGCTCCTTCCAGAGTTCGCGGCGCAGGTTGTCGCGCATCCTGGCGCGGTCCAGTTCGAGATTCTTCTCCGCCTCGGCCACCGCGTCCTCCAGCTCCTTGATTATCTCCGGCTCCAGCTTCGCCTCCTTCGCCTCCTCCAGGTTCTGGCGGGCGCGGGCGATTTCGCCCATCGTCTTGCGCTGGGCGGCCTTTTCGTTTTCGAGCATCTTGAGATACTCCGGATTCTTCATGCGGTCGTAGATGGCCGTCTCCGGCTCGGCGGCGGATTCGCCGCGCCGCATCCAAAGGGCCGCCAGGATCGCGGCGGCGACGGCGGCCGCGGCGACGACGAGCAGAACTATCTTTGTTTTCCTTGACATTTCCGTATCCTGGGATCTGTGATGTTGCTTTTTCGCCGCCACGTCAATACAAGACCTCCTCGAACGTGTTCGTCTTGAACAGCAGCTGCGGGCCCGTTACGTCGGTGGCGTCGTTGATTGTCCAGTAGTAGAAGGGATGGTCGGAGGGATTCTCGATGAGCCAGTTGCGCCACTGCTCGTAGGCCGGCGACGACTCCGGCGCCTTGCAGTCGAGCACCTCCACCACCGCCTGGAAATCGTCGTCGAACGATCCCCTGTAGAACACGAACTTCCTCAGGGCGAGCCAGTAGGAGCGCGGATCGGTGCCCATCAGCGACATCAGCTTGCCCTGTATCTTGAACGTCGCGTTCGTCCAGGCGGATTTCATGCCGCCGTCCACGTAGCCCCACGACGTGCCGTCGATGTCGGGCTGCATTCCCTGTAGGATGTACGGCGCCCACGCCTTCTTCCCGCCGACGGAGTAGGAGGAGTTTTCGTTGGCGTTGGTGATGTACATCTTGACCGTCAGCAAGGTGTTTTCAAGCTCTTCGCCGGTCTTCTTGCGGATGCGGACGATCGGGCTGACATCCGATATTCCGCCGACGAGCCACATGTTGGATGTCGTCGGGGGGATGTCCAGCCAATACATCTGCGTCAGCGTCAGCGGGCCGGTGTACGTCCCGCCGAGCGAATGGAACTCCGCCATGTAGAGTTCGTCGCTCTCGTCCCACGCGTCGCCGTAGGCGTTCTCGCTGTTGGCGAGCCAGTCCACGATCGCCTCGCGGTAGCGGTTGCCGGAGCCTATGAGGGCGGCGACGCGGTCGTCAAGCTCCGCGTGCGCGGTCACGGTCACGCTGCCCTCGACGTTGGTGCCCACGTTCACGCGCCACTCGTTGCCGGAGCCGCCGTAGATCTTGCTGGCGTATGTGGTGTTGGTCACGGACGAACCCGTCTCCGCCCACGTCACGCCGCGCACCACGTGCCACTTGGGGACGCGATAGACGATGTTGGTGCCCACGCTGCGCTGCACGTACATCGTGATGTCGTTCGCGGTCCACAACTCGCCCGCCTCGTCCGGCTCGCCCTCCGGGTCCCACTGTTCGATGCGCCCGCCCGTCAATGTCGAGAAGATCAGCCGGCTCATGCCGCCCGGGCTCGGCGGCGTCCCCTCGATCGTCTGGCCGATGTTGAGGCGGCCAGGCGTGCGGCCCACGCCGTTCGTCCAGCAGGAGAACGTGCCGTTCGTCCAGCAGGCGTAGGAGCCGCCGACGTTCGTCACCACGCTGAGGGAATTGGTGATTATGCCGTTGAGCGTGTTGTCGTCCGTGCCGATGTACAGGAACTCCGCGTCGCCGATGAGATGGTTGAGGTTCGTGGCCATGACCTCTGGATAGAACGCCTTGGCGTATTCCGTGTCGAACTGCGCGAAGTAGTTGGTGCCTATCGCCACCACCTCGGACTCCAGAATGCCTTTCGGGCGGACGAGCTGCACCGCGATCGGATAGAACGGGGATATTTCGCCGCGCGCGTAAACGACGGTGGAGCCGTCGAACGTCCATACGCCGTCGAGCGTGCCGTCCGTGTATTTCAGCAAACCGCCCGCGCTATCCTGGGAATAAGGCGAACCGATCACGCGGAACGTCATGCCGTATTTGGTGTTCACGTAGCGGTCCTTGACGCCGGAAAGCCCGTTCGTGCCGAACACGGCGGCGACGTTGGTCACCACCTCTTCGCCACTCACCGCCAGCATCTGCAGCTGCCATCCCGTGAGGTCGGCGCCGGCCGGGGCGGCGATCTCCACGTACTGGCATTTCGCGTCGGTGTTGTCGTAGCCGTCCATCGCGCCGAGTATGTTCACCTCGTTTATCCACGCCCAGTGCGGAGCCACGGTGTCCAGTATCGTATAGGCGGAGAAGTCGGCGCCGCTCTCCCCGCCCTTGTCCCTGTTGTAGTCGAGCGGCCTGTACCATTCTGGCGTGTTCCAGTCGGCGGAGGTCAGGAAGTTTGTGGAGGGAATGCTCTCGCCAGCGTCGTTGTACTGGTTGTAGCGCACTTCCAGCATATACTGGACCACAGTGCCGGGCGTGCGCGATTCCGGGACGATCGTGTCGGAACCCTTCTGGTAGCTGGAGCGGAACACGAAATTGGTCACTTCGCTATCCTCTGGAATCTCGGCGCGCATCAACTCGACCGAATGTGCGGCGGAGTTCGTCCGCCAGTTGTTGAAGCCCCACACGTCCTCGCCAGAATACCAGTGCAGTATCACCTTCGGAGGATTCGACTCGGAAGCGAAATCTATCTTGTCCGGCAACTGCGCCTTGTAGATTTCGCACTGCACGCCCCATCCTTCCTTGCACAGCGGCTGTTCGGCTTCGCTCGGCACGTTCGGCACCTCGTATATGCCGTTCATGTCGCTGCGGAACGCACCCACCCCGCGGAAGCCCACGCGAGGGCGGATCGCCTCGGTCACCGAGACTTCGTCGAGCAGCACGCGCATCGGCGCTTCACCGTCCCACTTCTGGGAATCGCCGGCGGCGGAATCGTCGTATTCGGAAGCTTCCTCCACGCCTTCCACGCCGCGCACGACGAGACGGAAGGCCCTGTAGGTCTCGCTCGCCGAAGTAGTGTAGGAGAAGTTTTCGTAGAGGTTGGTGGTGACCGCGAAATCCTTAAGCCAGATCCACTTGCCCTTATCTTCGCCGTCCTGCGACCCATATAGCGCGACGTAGGCCGGGCGCTCGTCGGCGGCGTTGTATTTGCGCGCCTTGAACGTGACGCCGCCCACGATGTTCGTCCCGAACGTCGGCGTCTGCACGAACGGCAGATGGCGGGTGTATTCGTCGTATTCGTCGCCGTCGATATCCGCCGAAACGGAATTGTTGAGCGCGAGGGCGAGTCCCGGCGCCAAAGGCTCGGAAATGTCGGAGAGCAGCATCCTCTTCTCGGAATCCTCCGGGTCGCCGAGCGTCCTCACGTTCCAGCCCCACCACGAGCGGTAGTCTATCTCCGGCTCGTCGCGCACGGTCACGCTGTCTATGTAGATGTCGCCGAACGCTTTCTCGTCCGTGGAATCCGCCACCTCGGCCACGAGAGCGTCATCGACGCTTATCCTGACAAGGCCGTGGACGCCGTGATATCCGAAGTAGCAGCTGCGGACGCCGCTTTCGCCGTTCGTGAAGGTGAGCGTCTCCACCGTCTGCCAGTCGCCGGCCTTCGTCCAGGCGTAGGAATAGGCGTCGCCTTGCGTGATGTTCGTCGCATTCGTCAGCACCTGGACGCAAAGCCTGGCGTTCGCCTGCGCCCCGTGGAAGCGGAAGGATATCTGGCCGATGCCCTTCCCTGCGCGGTATCCGTCGGAATACTCCCAGCCATCCATCAGCGGCGAGACGATGGAGGCCACGCCGTCGGTGGACGTGCGGCGAGCGGAAAGCAGCACGGTGCGGCCCGGCGTGTCGCCGCCGTCGTCCCAGTCCTGCACCCATGCCGACGTGAACGTGAAGTTGGTGTATGCGTAGCGCGAAACGTCGCGCGTCGGCTTGTTCGTGACCACCTCGCGGCCGAGCTCGCTCCAGTCGGCGCCGCGCCACTGCGTCAATTCGATGTTGTCGATGACGACCTCGGCGGGATTGTCCTCCTCGATGACGCGAATCTGCACCGAGCAATCGTCCGTCTTGCGCAACTGGACCGCGTGGGGCTGCGTGAGGAAGGAAGCCACCTCCATCGTCGCCACGGGCTCGTCGTCGAAGGCCGTCGAACCAGCCTGTCCCAGGAACACGCCCAGCGTCTGCGCCGGCGCGATCGCCCGCAGGGCGTTTCGCTTGGACGGGCCGAGTATCTCCGCCATCATGCGCCCCGGCGCGATCGCCCACTCTTCATAGTCGCACGGCATGCCCGCATCGTCGGAGATCAGGCCGTTCAGCGCATAGTTCGGGCCGTATGCGGAGCTTGGGAACTTGGCCGTCGTGCTGCTGTATGCCGCCATGCCCGACAGACTTCCTCCATCCACGCCGCCCGAGGAGCCGCCGCTGCGCGTCAACGGATGCGTGTAGTAGCGCGGCCGGTAGAACAGCGCCGGGCAGTTCGCGGAGATGACGCCAGCCGTGCCTTTCGTCAACGCCGCGCCGCCCGCCGACGCGCCGGTGTCTGTGAATTCCACCCAGTTGCAGGTGACGTCGCTGCCGCTTTCCGCGTCGCCTCCGTAGGTCGCGGTTTTGCTCGTCTTGATCGCGCCGACGACCTTGACCGAGGTTTCGGTGAGATTCGTCACGGAGATGGCGAGCTTCGCCCACTCGGTGGCGCTGCCGGTCAGGCCCGAATTCGCGGAAATGCCGGACCAGTGCGCCGATCCCAGGAAGAAGCTCTTCATCTTGCTGCCGGACTTCGCCCACTTCCAGAGCTGCAGATAGCCCACGTTCGCCTGTCTTTGGACATAGCGCAGCTCGTAGCATCCCTTGGTCGGACGGTAGTTGGCGACGAGCGACACCGAATACGCGCCTTCCAGCGTGCCGTTGGTGATTGCGGATACGCCAGAGACGAACGTGTAGTTCTTGAGCGCCGTCATGCCGTCCTCGTCGGAATAGCAGATGTCGTCCCACTCGATGGAGTTCGCCTGCCTGGCGGTGAAGGAGAGCGTGTCGATACCGCGAGGCTGCGTAGCCCCGCTCGTGACGTATTCGATAGAGCCAAGTCCGTCGCCGCGCATCTGCAGGGCGTATGCCTTGGACGCTGGATCGTCGTATTTCTCGTAGATGTATTTCGCGTAATTGGCCGTCCAGCCGTTGAGCGTGGTCGCCGTCTTGAAGAAATTGGTGCTCACTTCGGTCGTCGTGGAAAACGACTCCTTCCAGTATGCCGAGCCGGCGGGCATCGCATTCCATTCGGAGGCGAAGTCGGAGGCAAAAGTCTGTTTCGCGCCCGACGTGCCGATGGCGGGTCCGCCGTCGAGTTCGTTGAATGCGCCCACGAACGTGCCGCTCGCGCTGACGGCGTCGGTCCATTCGTTGAAGTTCTGGTAGTCGGCGTGGACGACCGTGATGGAGCGCCCCGACTCTTCCGCCTGGAAAAGCAGGTAGCCCGTCTTGGCGTCTATCGGTATCTCGCACCAGTCGTTTTCGCCGAACTCGTCCCTTTCGCCGTATGTCGCCGTCAGCACCCCCTGGCCGCCTTCACCGTCGGTGGCGACCGCCTCAACCGCGAAAAGGACGGTGTTCGTCGCCCACTGGCGCGATCCGTCCGTCTGGCGGTTCACGCCTTCCAGGCGGAACTTGACCGTGCCCGTCTCGTTCGTAGGCGTCTTCAGGTAGCAGCGCCACGTGGCCTCGTCGGCAAGCGTCGCGTAGTGCGTGTTCGTCGCGCCGTTGCCATCGACGATCGTCACGGCGAACTTCTCCCATGCGCTCGAACCGTCGCGCAGCCTCACGAACCAATCCGTGCCGAGGGTCTTGCCGAAGACGCTGGCGTTCCCACAGCGGTTCGTGACGGCTTTCACCTCTTCCGTGTAGCCGGGCGTGCCGATGTCCAGCCCGGAATAGTCGCAATAAACGTAGAACGGCGCCGCCTGCACCACCTCGGTCCAGAACTCTATGTCGCCGGAACGCCGGGGCACGTCGAGCGGAGCCGTCGAACGGAAGCCGGCGTTGCGCGCGAGCGGCACGCTCTTCCATTCGTTTTCCCCCGCCGGATCAAACGCGTGGGAAAGATTGCGCCAACGGTAGAACATCGTCGCGGACACGACCATGTTGCTGCCGCCATCCGTGACCTGCTGCAGCGAATTCGTGTAGAACTCGCCCTCCATGCGGGCATAGATCGCCCTGCTCGCGACCGACGGAAACGCCGGCTCGAAGGCTCCGCTCCATCCAGTCGTCTGCCGACCGCCCTTCGCCGCGTCGAAATTCCCCAACGGCTTCAAATCGACCCTCATCGGCGGCGGCGTCACCTGTATGTTGTCGATCAAAATGAAGCCGCCTTCGTCAAGCGCGAAACCGCCGCTGCCTTTCGTAGGCGGCGCGGACGTCCGCCTGATCCTGAATCTGGCAGGCTCGCGTATTCCCAGAGCGTCCTTATCGACGATCACGCGGTAGAAGCTGTTGGTGCCGCCGCCGTTTTCGATATCGAGAGCCAGCTCTTCGGTATCTACCGTTTCGGCGGCGACGCCATCGACAATCTTTATCGCCGTCATCTTCACTCGCCGCCAGCAGCTGTCGTCAAGCGCGGCGAAGCGGTTTGTCGAAACGGCGCCCGTGTCGTTCCCTTCGGCGTCGATCACGGCTTCGTAGCCGTGCACGTTCTCGTCGTAGGGAGCCTGCCCGATCTTGTTCTCCACGCAGACCTCTACGGCAAGGCAATAACTCTCGACACCCCCCGCGACATGGTTCGTCCAGCCGTTGACGGCGTCGAAATACAACGACCCGATGCCGTCGCGGTAGCACGCGGAGTAGATGGCCGCGTCCTCCAGGTTGCGCATCACCAGGTGCGCGCTCTCGTCGATCGAACCGGTCGCGCCGTCTTCGGCGGAGACCGCTTTCGCCGTGGCGGCCTGCGGCAATCCGTTCTTCGCCGGATTTTCCAGCCTGACTCCGGAGACGTACTGGTAGATGTTGCCGATGCGGACATTGTCCAGATACCATATTTCCCTGGAACCGCAGAGTTCCGCCACCGGGGACGCGCTCTCGAGCACGTTCGTGGTTCCCGCGAAGAGATGCAGGAACACGTTGGCCACGCTCACCTCGTTCTCGTGCACCCAGTAGGTGGCGTCGTCGCCGGAGACGTTCTCCTTGGAACGATAGTAGGCCTGCCCCTCAACAGGCTGGATTTCGTTCGCGTCGTCGTTCGCCAGCAGGATTCGCCCGAGGCGCGTGACGGACGCGGCGTCGCCCATGCTGTAAACGGGAAGGAACTGGTTGACCGTAATCGTCACGGTCTGCTCCAGCCCAGTCCAGGTGCGGGTGCCGTGATCGCCGTCGCCGGATTCATCTACGGTGAACGTCAGCAGATACGTGCCGGCGGGCAGCGCCTTCGCATCGACGCCCATGTCAATTCCATCAAGAGTGCGGAAGCGCCAGACGACGTTCGTGGAGCCGTATGCCGCCTCGCCGACCGTCACCTCTATGCTTTCGCCTGTTTTGATGGTTGTCGGCGACGCGGACGATTCGGCCAGCCAGCGGTTCAGGAACTTCGCCTTGCGGGTGATGTATAGTCCGCTCGCCACGTTCGCGCCAGCGGCCTGCGCATATTCCGCCTTCGCCCAGGCCGCGCTCACACCGCCAATGCGGATTCGCCATTCGTCGAACGCCCCCACGAACTTCACCTGCGAAGAAGAAGTGTTTCCGCCGATGCTGATTGCCATGGCGCTGTCCGTCACCGCCGTTTTCAACGTCTGGGTCCCCTTGAAGGCGTCGCCATCGCCGTAGATCGTCGCGCTGGCGCCGTCAAAAGCGACCAGCACGTGGATGTAGCCGCGCGTGCGCGTGTCGATGGAGGATATCTGCTGGCCAACGGCGCCGCTGCCGCCGCCGAACAGGGCGATGTTTCTGGGGGCGGTCACGCCCCAGATCGCGATTTCCCACCCGCCGTCGGTCGCATTCATGGCGGACTTGCGGGAAATGATGCCGTTCGAGCCGTTTATGGCCGCCACGTCCATCCATCCGGAAACGGTGAATTTTGATCCAAGCGTCAAGGCCGAAGTGTTGGCGAGCTCGAACCTGTTTATCTGGCCAGATGCCGTAGCGTTCACGCGACCGCACCCGAACACGCCGTTCGTCGAAACCATGCGCGCGCCATTCGCGGCGTTGTTGGAGACGGGCGTGGCGTCGTGTCCATTGCCGGTCGCATCGGGCGAAACGGCGGTGGCGGCGGCATCGGCGGCGATTTCCTCCGCGAAATGCCAGACGCCGACATACTCGCTCCAGACGGAGTCTGCGGGGTTGTCGGGGATCGGGACGGGGATTTCTTCTCCGCTTTCCTCGTCGAGCGTCACGATTTCGCCCCAGCTCATGACGACCTGCGCGCCGGCCTTGTATTCCGGCATCTTCACCCAGACGAGCGACTCGCCGGAAGGATCCCATGTATCGATTTCATATGCGAGCGGCGTATCCGGATCTTCCGGCAAGGTGAAGCGGATATCGCTGCGGTCGCCACGCGTGTTGCGGTATATCCCTGGCTGGCCGGCCTCGTCGATCCTGACGAGCATCGGGAAATTGGTCAGCGTCTCGCCGGGATCTTCCGTCACGGTATATACCGTATGATAGCCGAGGTAATCCGGGAAGCCGAGGTCTTCGTAGTTCCAGACGCTGAACGACGCCACGGCCGCGGCCGACACGTAGCCCGCGCCATAGGGCGTCCATTCGTCGCCCAGCGAATAGTTTTCGTTCTCGTAAACGATGATCCGCAGCTCGTAGTCGCCCGTGCCGAGAGGCGTGCCGGCCTCCCACGCGAGCCACGCGGAACTGCCTTTGGGACGGATTTCGCAGCCATACCACGAAGGATCGAGGGTCGGGGTCGAAGAAACCACGGGCACGTTCGGGACTTCCCCCTGCTGCCATCCGCTAATGCGCAGGCCGGATACCTGCAGCTGCTGCCGCGTCACGCGCCAGCTACAGGTCACGGAATCCGAGGTGCCGTCGCTCCACACGATGCCGGTTTTCGGCGTCACAGTGAACTCGTACTCGCCCACGGCATACGCTTTCAGAGTGCCCGTGACATCCAGGAAATTCTCGTCGCAGTCGGCGTATGGACAGTATTCCTTGACGCCGTCAAACGGGATCGCCCCCAAATCTGCGGCAGGCTTCTCGAACACGCCATCATGGACCGCCTCTATGCGGATGATGACAACGCCGCTGCCGCCGGCCCCGCCGCATTCCAGATAGCGGCCGCCACCACCGCCGGAACCTGTGCCCGCCTTGCCTTGCTCTGCGGATTTAGGTTCCGCCTTCGTCCCGCCGGCGCCATTGCCGCCGATTATTTTGCCGTCGCTTCCCGCGCCTCCCTGTCCGCCGGTTTGCTCGGACGTGGAATCTGCCCTTGTGCCGCCGCCGCCGCCAGCCGCGTAGAACAACTCCGGCCCGGTTATGTCGCTTGGCCTGGGTGCGCCGCCGGCGCCGCCCTTGTCTGCCGAGGAAGCGCCGCCGGGGCCGCCCGCGCCGCCGCCACCGCCGCCGGTCTGGTTGGCGGTGCACGCGCCGCCGGCATTGCCTTGCCCTTCGACGCCTTCGCCAGGATCGAGGACATATTTCGCCGAATAGCGCGAACCGCCGCCGCCGGAGCCGCCATTCTGGCCCGCATACTGGGTCTGCGACGCCGGAGCGCCGCCGCCGCCGCCGCCATGCGCAAAGAGATTGGTGGTCACGCCATCGCACAGGATGTACGACGGTTTGCCGCTTTCACCGAAAGTTGTTACCGTTTTGTCCGCCGGCACGTCGCCGCCGGCGCCGGCCACGACGAGATACGACCCGGCCTTGAAATAGAAGATGTCGTCTATCATGCCGCCGGCGCCGCCGCCGCCGGCGCCGCCACGCGTCGAGGACGCCGCACCAGGGGTTGCGCCAGCGCCGCCGCCGCCAACCGCGAGGACCCGCGCCTTTACGGCGCCATTGACCTGAAACACGCCATTCGTATCAAACTTGTAGTACGTCTTGCCGTTCGCATCGCCGACGACAGCGCCTTCCACGGAGACGACGCTCGTGCTTGCGAGCGAATTTGTGGTGCCGCGAGCATGAAACGCCAGCAGCGCGGCAAATGCCGCGATGCACAGCGCTTGCGCCCTCCTACGCGCGCAAATTCTCATGTCCCACACCTCCTTCCGTACCAAAACTTCCTTTTTGTGCCGCATTTGCGGCATTTTACACCTCATATAGGCATCTACGCATTCCGCACCGAATAGAACAAAACCCGCCTCCACATTCGCGGGCTGCTATTTGCCTATCTCAATGCACATTGCATTATATCATAAGCGTTCGCCCCGTGCAAGGGGGCGTATTCAAATTTATGGTCTCGCTTCCGGCCGCCTGGAGACGTCCGGACTGGAAAGGAAGGCCGCATAGACCGCCAGATATGCGAGACCGGCGATGCTGACCAGGAACGCAGGCATGAACCCGACGCGATCGGCCATCACTCCTTGCAGGAGCGGCAGCACGCCACCGCCGACGATCATGGCCATGAACAGACCCGAGGCGGCATTGGTGTATTTGCCAAGGTTCTCGACCGCAAGATTGTAGGTGCACGGGAAGCCGACGGACGTGCAAAGCCCGCACAGCACGAAAAACACCGCGGAAAGCGGAATGGTCTGCAGCACGAACGAGAACTTTGCGGCATCGAAGACCGGAAACCGGACGGATACGCCCGACGTGCACATTCCCGCCGCAACCAGGCAGACGGCCACGGATTCCGCAACCATCAACATCGTCCTGCTGGACACCTTGCCGCCGATGGCGCTGCCGATGGTCCGCCCGACGATCATCATCATCCAGTATGTCGCAGCCACGCATCCGGCAATACCCACGTAGCCATCCACTCCTGCGGAGGATAGCGGGCCGTCCTTGGCGGAAAGCCAGAGGTTCATCGTCGCGGGAATGCCCACTTCCACGCCGACGTAGCAGAAAATGCCGATGACGCCGAACAGCGTGTGCCGGAACCTGAGCGGTTCGAGCGCGCCTATCTTCTCGCTGGTCGCCACGCCTTCCGGATCCTCGATCCTCAGCATAGAAAGAACCGCGAAAACCGCCGCGAAAACACCCAGCGCGATGTAGAGGACGAGATTGACATCCGCCATCTTCGTCTTGCTGGTGATCTCGCCGATCAGCATCCCGACCAGCAGAGGCGTGAGCGTGCCGGTCACGGAATTGAACGTCATGCCTATCATGTTCAGCTGGTTGCCGCGCCGTCCGCCGCCGCCCAGCGTGTTCAGCATCGGGTTTGTCACCACGTTCAGGAGGCACATCGATATGCCGGCGACGAACGCGCCCGCCAGATAGACCGCGAAACCGAAATCGCCGCCACCCGTCAATCCGGACAGATACTGGATCAGCACGCCCGCGAAGCCGGTGGCGATCGCCACGAGCGCCGTTCTCTTGTAGCCCAGCCGCGACAGCATCGCGCCCGAAGGAACTCCCGCCACGAGATAGGCGGCGAAGTTCATCAGGTTGCCCATCATCCCCGCCGTGTTCGACCCGGCCATCGCGTATTTCCACACGTTGCCTATCGGCGCGGCGAGATTGGTGACGAACGAGATCATCCCGCACAAAAACACCATTGCGATTATTGCGATCCAGCGTGTCTTCTTCATGTTCTACCGTTCCTTTCGATTGTGTGAACATATTATACCATATTTTCAACCACTATGTGCATATCGATTTATAGCCGCATAACATTCTATGTTCCATATCTAGGTTCGCCGCATTCGCCACAGCTGGATGCAACGCCTCTCCGTCATCCGGCCCGGCCCGGCCTTGTATCTGTTGCGACCCTTGGTCATCGTTCTTTTCGTCTCGCCAAATCCCAGCCCCGCGTCCCCTCCCCTCCCCGGGGCTAGGGGCCAGCTTTGGCTTGACTTATGTCATTTGCGTGCGCATTGGCTATGCCGTATGTGCGGCGGAAACGGCTCCGCGCTTTATGATTACGGCCAGAACCGCTATGTCGGCAGGGTTCACGCCTGGGATTCTCGCCGCCTGAAGCAATGTTTCCGGGCGATGCTCGCGGAGTTTCTGGCGGCTTTCAAAACGCAGCGCCGTGCACGCGTCATAATCCAGCCAATGCGGGATGGCGACGGATTCGCATTCGCGAAGCCGATCCGCGGCCTTCTTTTCCTGTTCGATATAGGGGGCGTAATGGCGCATTATCGCAAGCTCCCGTTCTATGTCTTCGGCCGAAAACCAGCGCGACACGGGCGGCGGAAGGTCGGAACGCCCCGTAGCCATTGCCGCCTCCATGTAGTCTAAAACTCGTTTTGTCGCGGCAATCTGGTCGCGACCGACAATGCCAATTCGTTCAGCGGCGGACACCAGGCGGAACCTGGCATTGTCCTGGCGCAGCAACAGGCGGCGCTCGGCACGGCTCGTAAACATCCGATATGGTTCGTCCGTGCCTTTCGTGACAAGATCGTCGATCATCACGCCAATGTAGGCGTCTTGCCGGATCAAGACCAGTCCATCTTCGCCGCGAGACTTGAAAGCGGCGTTTACGCCCGCCACAAAACCCTGCGCGGCCGCCTCTTCATAGCCGGTCGTGCCGTTTATCTGCCCGGCGAAAAACAATCCGGGCACGCGCTTTGCCTCAAGAGTGTGGCGCAGTTCGCGCGCGTCTATCGCGTCGTATTCAATCGCGTATGCATACGCCAGGAAGCGGGCGCGTTCCAGTCCCGGAACGGAATGGACCATCCGCACCTGCACCTCCTCAGGGAGGGAGCAGCTGAGTCCGTTCGGATATATGACGGAGCCGGACGAATCTTCCGGCTCGAGTACCACATGGTGGGACTCTGCATTTGCAAACCTTACTATCTTGTCCTCGATCGAAGGGCAGTATCTGACGCCCGTTCCCTCGATTGCGCCGCCGTAGAGCGCCGATCTTTTGAGGTTTTCCCGGATTATTTCGTGTGTTTCCTGGGTGGTGTGGGTCATATAGCACGGCATTTCAGGCAGTTGGCGGCGCTGTTCCACGTGGAACACTTGCCCAAACCGAGCGCCGTCCTCCGCCGCGCCATCCAAGCCGCGATGTTCCACGTGGAACACGGGGCGGGGGATTTCGCCGTCTTCGCGGACGCAAGACCCAAAATCGCACGACTCGGCGGCGAGGCGAGGCGGGGTTCCCGTCTTGAGACGAAACATCCGAAACCCCAACCGCTCAAGGGATTCAGAAAGAAGATCGGCCGCCGGTCGTCCGTCGCCGCCGCCGGACGACCCGTCCTTGCCAATCCATATACGTCCGCGCAAACTGGTCCCGGCGGTCAAGACCACCGCGTCGGCCCTGACGACCGCTCCGCTCCGGACGCGAACACCCTCACACATCGGCGTCTGGTCACGCTCCCGCCGCCCCGAATCGTCGCCGACAAGAACCTCGACGGCGACATCCTCAAGAACGGAAAGATTCGGCGCATTCTCTATCACGCCCTGCATCCGCTCCGAATATTCCTTTTTGGCGCACTGCACGCGGGTCGCCCGGACCGCGGGGCCGCGGCTCATGTTCAGCGTCTTGGCGTGCATGGCGGTCTCATCGGCGTTCAATCCCATCTCGCCGCCCAAGGCGTCAAGCTCATAGACAAGATGGCTCTTGGCGAGTCCTCCGATCGCGGGGTTGCAGGGCATCTTGGCAATATCCGCTTTTTTCGCGGTGACGAGGAGCGTGGCGGCGCCCATGCGGGCGCTGGCCAAGGCGGCCTCCGCGCCTGCATGGCCGCCGCCGACCACTACTACGTCGTATTTCCATTGATTTTCCATGACATCCATAGTCTAGCACACCCGCGGCGGAATTGTGAACAATTATTTATATTTTGTTATGCGGCCAATTCGCATACAGTGGCGTGCGAAAAACCCAATAAAAACAGGGCTGAACAAATTTCGCCGGATTTTGTCAAGGGATAAAGGGCGATTTCGTGTAAACAATTATCAAGAAGTTATCTACAAAACCGGCACAGGCTTTGAGAAAGGCTTTCCACGAGCCGTCTATCGCTCCAAAGTCCGTCGGGGAAACGTCTGCAAGAGCTGGGGGAGGCCCCGTGGGTGGTTCTCAAAACCCCATGGATGGCGTTCACGCGATCCCATAAGATGGACAACCGAGATTCCATAGATTGAAAACGAGGGGGTGCCATAGATGGTCGCCGAGGGGTGCCATGGAAGGTCTCTAGAGATTTGCGGGAACGAAGGACGTGCACGGTTATTGGTCAAGGCAAAACCTGGCGGTTGCACGGCATCAGCGTCCACTTTCGTAAAAATTTCGCTGTCGCCGTGAACAGTGGCTGGAGTTTACCCATTTTTTGAGCGTGGAAATGCGTCGCACCCTAGTAAATAAAGGCTAAAGTGCGTTTCGGGATGTGGTTTTCGGCGTTTCGCGTCCGAAACGGCTATCCGTCGTCGGTGTCAAGGAGTTCGGCGAAGCCCGGCAGAAGCTGGATCGCCGGGATCTCTGGAGCTTTGGTGCTGGTCTAAAATGATTTTG
>CAMOIK010000003.1 GCA_946615875.1 uncultured Verrucomicrobiota bacterium
TTCTCTATATATGGAGTCGCGGGCGCTCCATATATGGATTTTTGCGTGCGACTATGTGCATTCTGGCATTGAGGGCCGCAAAAATAAATGTTGTTGCCGTGGCCCAAACCGCCAGAAATATGGTATAATACGGGCATATGAGCGACAAAGCACTTGACATAGGCGGGGAGTTCGGCGATTATCGCGTCCTCAGGCTGTTGGGAGCCAGCGGCAACGCCGACGTGTATCTCATGCGGTCTGTGACGACGGGCCAGTTGTTCTCGATGAAGATTTTCATGCCGCCCGGCGGCATCACCGAGGAGACTCGCCGTCGCTTCGCGGAAGCCGTCAACGAGGCCATGCAGGTACGCGACCCAAATCTCGTGAGGGTGTACGATTTCGGCGAAGACCCCGAGACGGGGCTTTTCTACCTGGTGATGGACTACATGAGCGGCGGGACGCTAGCCGAACACCTGGCGATGAACGGCCCCATGGGAGTGGTGGATGCTCTGAAGGCAGCCATCTCCATCGCCCGCACCCTTGACGCCGTCCATTCCGCCGGGCTGCTCCATGGCGGCCTAACGACAGACAACCTCCTTTTCGACGAGGACGGGGCGCTGAAGATTTCAGGGCTGGGGATCGCCAAGGCGTCGCCCGCCCCCGCCGCCACCGGCGCGACGTCCATCAGCGGCGGCATATCCCCATACATGGCGCCGGAGTTTCTGCTGCACGGTTCGGGCGTGGATCGCCGTGCCGACGTGTTCTCGCTCGGCGTCGTCCTGATGGAGATGCTGACGGGCGTGAAGCCGGCGCCGATCCCGACGATGGTGGAGCTTATAGTCAAGGTGACGAACAACGACCTGCTGCCCGACGTGCGCACCATCCGCCCGGATACGCCCGAGGTTGTCGCAAAGGCGGTGGCCAGGCTTTGCGCGCCAAAGTCGGAGGACCGCCCGCAGACGGCGGGCGAGGCGGCAGACCTGCTCGAAGCCGCGTTCAAGGCGATTGGCGGCGTGGCGGACGAGCAGCCGGCCAAGCGCGCCGCCGCCGCGAAGCCGCCCGCCAAGACCCGCATCAAGGTGCAAAGGGCGGCGGCGTTCGCGCCGAACATGACGGCGACTCTGGAAGAGCGCGGAGAAGAGGGCGGCACGGGCAAGGTCGTGGCGATCATCGCGCTGCTCCTCATAGCGATCGGCGGCGCGGTGGCCGCATTGCTTTTCAGGATATACCGGGACGTCGACAAGGAGACGCCGCCGCCGGAGCCTGCGGCGCAGACGCAGGAGGACGTGAACGACCCGGCGGTCCGCACCGCCGTCGTGGACGGGTATTCGTGGTATTTCACGGTCGAGCATTCCAAGGCGGTGCTGTGGCGTGGGGTGGACGAGCGGCACGGCGCGCCATGCGTCGATCCGCGTCCCGTCGGACGTATCGAGGTGCCGAAGAAACTGGGCGGCTTCGAGGTCGGGGCCCTTGGCGCGCTCGCGTTCCACGCCTGCCGCGGACTTACGGAGGTGGTCCTGCCTGAGACTGTCGTGAGCATCGGCAACCGCGCGTTCATCTACTGCGATTCGCTTAGGTCTCTCGCGCTGCCGCCGAAGGTCAAGTCCATCGGCCAGTGGGCGCTGAACGGCTGTTCAAGTCTGACGACGGTCGATCTGGCCAACTGCGAATCCATTTTTGACGAAGGCGGGCTCTTCGCCTTCTGCCCGTCGTTGGAGCGCATCTCCGTCGCGCCGGACAACCCCTCCTACCGCTCGGTCGATGGCGTCCTCTACAGCGCCGACGGACGCCGCCTGCTGGCGCAGCCCGCCACGATGACATCTGCGAAGATCGCGCCTGGCGTGGAGGAAATCGGCGCGTATGCGTTCTGCGACAGCGCGGTCAGGCGCATCGAAGTGCCGAAGTCGGTGGTGCGCATCGGCCCTGGCGCGTTCGAGAACTGCCGCGCCTTGAAAGAACTGGTGTTCGAAGGCGATGCGCCGCAGCTCATCCCTGGCGAGGACGGCGTGTTCAAGCGAGCCTCCGGTTCGCTCTCGGTGGCCGCGAAGAAGGGCTCGCTGGGTTGGCCGGCGAACGGCGACAGATGGCCGAAGAACGACGGCAGGAAGGTGAGCCTTTCCTATGCCGAACCCACGCGAGAGTGGCGCGACACGCACGGCCGCGCCCGCACCGCCACTCTCGTGGGCATCACCGAAGACAGGTCGGTGATATTCCTCTGCAATCCGGGCGACGACAAGCCGAAGTCGCTCACCGTCTCGCGGCTCTGCGACGAGGACAGGCGCTTCGTCGCGGAAATCGCCGCGCAGCTGCGCACCTACGCAAAGAGGGGCGATTCCTACGCGCCAGCGGAGTGACGCCGCAAAGCACGACCGCCATGGAGCGTCTCGACAAGCTTCTGCTCTCGCGCCACCCCGACATGACCCGCTCGCGCATCGAGGGGTTGATCAAGGCAGGCTTCGTCACCGTCAATGGCGTCATAGTCGATAAGGCCGGGACCAAGGTATGCGGCGACGAGGAGATCGCGATGGAGATCCCTCCGCCCATACCGGCCATACCGGAGCCGGAGCCAATCCCGCTCTCGGTCGTTTACGAGGACGAGGACATCATCGTGATAGACAAGCAGCCGGGCCTGGTCGTCCATCCGGCTCCGGGCCATCCCACGGGCACCCTCGTCAATGCGCTCCTCCACCACATCCCCAACCTGCAGGATATCGGCGGACGTGAAAGGCCGGGCATCGTCCACCGGCTGGACCAGGAGACGTCGGGGCTGCTGATCGTCGCCAAGACCGAGCAGGCCATGACGGCGCTGGGAAAGGCGTTCGCGTCGCACCAGAACGTGGAGAAGACGTACGTCGCGATATGCCATGGCAGGCCAAGGCTCGATGCCGGGCGCGTCGAATGCATGATCGGCCGCCATCCGGTGGACCGCAAGCGCCGCGCCATAGTCGAACGCAACGGCAAGCTGGCGATCACGGATTGGCGCGTGGCGGGGTGGGACGGCAAGGTGTCGCGCATAGAGTGCCGCATCGCGACGGGCCGCACGCACCAGATACGATTGCACATGGCTTCGCTCGGCTGTCCGGTGATCGGCGACAAGATGTATGGCAAGAGCGCTCGCGACAAGCAGCTTTCGCCCGTCCCGCAGCGCCAGATGCTCCACGCCTGGCGACTCGCCCTGTGGCACCCGACGCGCAACGTCAAGATGGCGTTCGAGGCGCCAATCCCGGCAGACATGACGCCGTATCTTCAAACTTCCTGAACCGACATGAAAAAGACGCTGTCCATCCTCGCCGCCGCCCTCGCATCGTTCACGCTCTGCGCCGCACCGCTCTCGCTTGGGCGCGAGACGTGGCTCGGCAACCCGTTCTACTGGCGCTTCTCGCCGGACTGCGCCTCGGTCTCCACCAGCGGCACGGAAGACCTCCTCGTCTTCGACGGCGAGCGTTCGCGCCGCGTGGAGTTCACGGCGAGGATGCTCCCGCAGGCCAGCGGCACCAACGGCTGGTCGACACTGGGCATCGCCATCGTGGACGACGCGGACAATTTCTGGCATCTCGCGCTCGTCCAGGCTCCTCCCAAGCCGGACGGCGCGAAGGGTGCGCATTCCTTCGAGCTTGGCGAAATGCGCCACGGCGTGTGGCCCGCCAACACCTCGGACGGACTCGAAAGGACGCATCTGCGCACGGCCGGAGCGTGGCGATGCGGCGAAGAGTACGAGGCCACGCTGACGTTGGACGAGGACGGAATCTCCGGCACGGTGCGCGACGGCACGGGCAAGGTGATATACGAAACCGGCTTCCGCTTCCCGGATAAAGAGAAGGACGGCACAGTGCGGGCCGTCGTCTGCGGCCGCCCGGCGCTGCACGCGAACGGCGGCTTCAGAGGTTCCTTCTCACGCACCGCCGCAAAGATTGCCGACCGCGCCGCTTCGGCGCCGGTGGCGAGCTTCCCGCCCTATTCCGGCGCGGCTTTCGCCGACGGCGTGGCAGAGCGCCCGACGGGCTTCTTCCATGTGTCCAGGCTCGCCGACGGCCGCTGGTGGGCGATCGACCCGCTCGGACGCGGCGTCGTGATGCTCGGCATCGACCACGTCACCTACGGCGGAATGTGGAGCGAACGCACCGGGCGCAGCATCCATTACGAGACGAACAAGGCCAAATTCCGCCGCAAGACCGATTGGGAGGAGGACACGCTCTCAAAGCTGAAATCGTGGGGCTTCAACATGCTCGGCACCGGCTGCGACCCCGCGCTGCGCCGAAGAGGCCTGGCGCACTCGCCAAACCTCAGGATGGGCGACATGCTCTGCGGCGAAACGATGCCGCCGGAATGCTACATCTGCCCGAACGAGCGCCATCCGTGCTCCGCGCTGCCCAACATGTTCCATCCCGACTTCCCGGCATGGTGCGACTACGTGGCGCGCCGCAAGTGCGCGCCCAGCAGAGACGACCCATGGCTCTTTGGATATTTTCTCGACAACGAACTGGCGTGGTGGGGGCGCGGCGCGCGAGACACCGGCCTCTACGACGCCGTCGCCGCCCTCCCGGACGACCATCCCGCAAGACTCGCGCAGAAGCGCTTCCTGCAGAAGCACGGCGCGGAGGAGGCCACGCCTGAACTGAAGCTCGACTTCCTGCGCTTGGCCGCCGATCGCTACTTCAAGGTGATGACCGCCGCCATCCGCCGCCACGACCCCAACCACATGGTGCTGGGATGCCGCTTCGCAGGCATCAACGGCGCCCATCCCGTCGTGTGGCAGGCCGCCGGCAAATACTGCGACGTCGTATCCTTCAACTGCTATCCATGGGCTGACCTCGACCGCAACGAAGTGCGCATCAAACCAAGCCTCTCGTCGGACAGGATGGCGGTCGCTTTCGAGCGCCAGAGCGAACTCACGGGGAAGCCGATATTCATCACCGAATGGTCGTTCCCCGCCCTCGACACCGGGCGCCCCTGCTCTTACGGCGCGGGACAGCGCTTCCGCACGCAAGCCGAGCGAACCCGCGCCACCGCGCTGTGCGCGCGCACCATGCTCTCGCTCAAGTGCCTCGTGGGCTACGACTACTTCATGTGGGTCGACCAGCCCGCGGAGGGAATCAGCGACGCCTTCCCGGAGGATTCCAACTACGGCCTGATAAGCGAGACGGGCGAGCCCTACGCCGGCCTCGTGACGATGTTCGCGCGCCTGCACAAAAACGCGGCGGCTTGGCGCCTGGCGGCCCCGCCCGCACCGAAGACGGTGGCGGCCCCGGTCGGCGCAAACGCCGCAGACATCCTCGCCCGCTGCCCGCCGGGACAGGTGCGGAAGAAGCGCGACCACGGGCGTTTCACCGTGGGCAACGCCGCCGGACTGGAACTCTTCGCGAAGGAAGGGGGGCGGACGATGCTGGAGGACGTGAGACTGCGCGGCAGGAGCATGGGCAGTTTCGGCGCAATGCTCTGCGACATGTCGGGCGGCGTAAGACGCTGGAGAGACGCGGCGAAGACGACGGATATCCGCTGGCGCGAAGATGGAGGACGCGGCTCTCTCGTCGTCACCGCCGCGGGCGGACAGCGCGCTTCGTCGTTCTCGATGACGGTCCGCATAACGCCGCTCGCGGACCGTCCGGCGTTTCTCGCCGAACTCCTGCGAGTCGAGAACACCGGCGACGAGCCGATCGAAGTCGTGTCCTTCTACTTCCGGCAATACGCCCCGTATGCGTCGGACGACAAGCCCTTCACCCCCGTGCCGAACCTCTGGAAGGGTATCGCCCGCGACGCCTGGTTTTCGCCTGACGGCTCCTGCTACTATGGCGGTCTCACCACAGCGCCGTCTTCCGTCCTATTCAAGTATTTCATGACGAAGAAAAACGGCGCGCAGCATCCTGACGCGGAGTTCGAACCGCCAGAGCCGCTCGTCATCGCCCCTGGCCGCCGCTACGAGCCGAACGGCACGGTCTGGATGGTCGCCGTGTGCGGCGACGACGGCAAAGAAGGCTGGCTCGGACACGCCGCCATCGTCGGCGACGGCGTGTCCGGCAGATAACCGGGGCGATGGGGCGAGGCCCCGCCTTAGAACACGCGGTTGTCGATGAGGCGGGTCTTTCCGCAGTAGGCGGCGACGAGCACGCACGTGCCAGGCCCGATCTTCCGGCGAGGCTCGAGCGTCTCGGCGTCCACGCACTCCACGTAATCGACCTTGAGACCGGCGGCGGAAAGCTCCTTCTCGATGCCTTTCACCGACTTGGGCGCCTTGAGCGAGCGCGAGATGGCGAGCGCCATCTCCTTCTCCTTGGCGGAAAGATAGGTGTTGCGCGAACTCCTGGCCAGTCCCGACGGTTCGCGGACGATCGGCGCGACGACGACGTCGAGGTCAAAGTTGAGGTCGCGCACCATCCTGCGGATGATCTGCGCCTGCTGGTAGTCCTTCTGGCCGAAGACCGCGAAGTCTGGATGGGCGAGATTGAAGAGCTTCGCCACTACGGTGCAGACGCCGCGGAAATGCCCCGGCCTCCTCGCGCCGCAAAGTCCGCGAGAAAGATCCTCCTCGTTCACGTACACGGAGTGCCGGTCCAGGTACATGTTGGCGGGCGTCGGGAAGAATACGGCGGTCGCGCCGGCGGCGCGGCACTTGGCCAAGTCGGCCTTCTCGTCTCGCGGATACTTGTCGTAGTCCTCGTTCGGCCCGAACTGCACGGGATTCACGAATACGGAGACCACGATCTCGTCGGCGCCTTTGCGCTTCGCGGTTTCGATGAGCGACAGATGCCCCTCGTGGAGATAGCCCATCGTGGGGACGAGCGCGATCTTTTTGCCCGCCAGCTTCTGGCGGCGGCAGTAGGTCTGCAGTTTCTTCGGTTCTCGGAATGTCTTCATTTCCTCAATCCTTTCAGCAAAGCGATTTCTTCTTTGTAGCCCTGCAGATCGCAGGGCGTTTCAAGATAGAAGGGGAGGTCGCGCAGAAGCGGATGGTTGATCGCTGCGGCGAGCGCGTCGAGCCCGATCTTCCCCTTGCCGATCTTCGCGTGCCTGTCCTTACGGGCGCCGCAGACGTTCATCGAGTCGTTCAGGTGGATGGCCTTTAGGCGGTCTAGGCCGATCGTGCGGTCGAATTCCTCCAGCGTCTCGTCCAGTCTGCCGGCGATGTCGTAGCCGCCGTCCCACACGTGGCAGGTGTCCAGGCAGACGCCAAGCGGAAGGCCGGCCGCGTCGATTACGGCGCGGATCTCGCCGAAGTCCCTGCCGACCTCGCTGCCCTTGCCGGCCATCGTCTCCAGCAGCACGGTGGTGGAGATTTCGCCGCCCATTGCCGCGAAGACGCGGCGGAGCATCGACGCTATCAAGTCAATGCCAGCGGCCGCGCCCTGTCCTACGTGCGAGCCGGGATGGAAGTTGTAGAGCGCGCCAGGCGTGAGGGAAAGGCGCTTCAGGTCGTCCAGCATCGTCGCCTCCGCGAAGTCGCGCACGCGCTGTTCCGCCCCGGCGGCGTTGAGAGTGTATGGCGCGTGCGCGAGGATCGGCCCTATGCCGTTCTCCATGGCGTATCGCGAGAATGCAGCCACGTCTTCCTTGTCGATGGGCTTGGCCGCCCCGCCGCGCGGATTGCGCGTGAAGAACTGGAATACGTTCGCGCCTATCGAGACGGCCGTCTGGGCCATGGCCAGATAGCCGCCGCTTGCGGATAGATGGCAACCTATTTTCATGGTGTGTGCTTGATTGTTCCTGGATGCGCGGCGCGCCGGCGCCGCTAGCCTCTTTCCAGCAGCCGCCCTGCACGTTCGCCGGTGAAGCGGCCCGCGCGGTACGGGACGGCGCCGTTGACGAACACGCACTCCACGCCGGTGGCGAAGCAGTGTGGGGTGTCGTATGTCGCGGCGGAGGCGAAGGTGTTCTCGCGCCATATGGCGACGTCGGCGAACGCTCCTTTCTCGATGACGCCGCGCGAACGGATGCAGAAGCGTTCCGCCACCGCGCCCGTCATGCGGCGTATGGCCTCCTCGCGCGTGGCGCCGAGCGCCCGCACGCGCCTGTAGAACTCCGGCATCGTGCCGTATGCGCGCGGATGCGGATGGTCGGCGCCCAGCGGCCCCCATGGCGCGCGGAGGCTTGCGTCGGATCCGGGCACGATCCACGGGCGCGAGTAGATCTTTGACAGGTTCTCCTCGCTCATGCCGAAGAAGAACGCGCCCGTGCGGCACTCGTCCTTTTCAAGGATGCGGCACACGAGTTCGCCTGGCGTGAGGCCGCCGAGGACGTCCGCGACGATCCTGCCGGAGAAGCGTTTGTTGTCGGCGTGCCAGGTGCCGCCGATCATCACCTGTGACCAATCCCGCCCGGACGCGTCGATTTCCGCGACGATGCGCGAGCGCGTCGCCGGATCTGCGAGGCGCGCGCATTCGGCTTTGGCGGCGCCTTCGCCCGCCCAGTCCGGGAACACGACGTCGAGGTCCGTGCCGGCGGCGCAGTAGGGGTATCGGTCGCTGCCGAGCAGCAGCCCGGAGGACACCGCCGCCTCCAGCTTTTCCAGCACTGCGTCCACCTTGTGCCAGTTGCGCCGCCCGCTGGTCTTCAGGTGGGATATCTCCGCGCGTATGCCCGTGGCCTTCACGAGGGAAATCACCTCGTCGATGGCTTCAAGGATCGCGTCCCCCTCGCTGCGCATGTGCGTGGCGTAGAAGCCGCCGCGCTTCGCCGTCGCCCTGGCCAGCGTCTCCACCTCCTGCGGAGTGGAGTATTTGCCAGGCTGGTAGATCAAGCCGGTGGTAAGGCCCCATCCGCCTTCGTCGAGAGACTTTTCGAGGAGCCTGACCATCTCCTTCATCTCGTCCGGAGTGGCTTCGCGCCCGGCATAGCCCACCACCGAGGACCGAAGGGTGTTGTGGCCGACGAATTGCACGGTGTTGATCGCCGGCTTCGCGGCGGCCAGCACGTCGCGGTATTCGGCGAGCGAGCGCCATGTCAGGCGCTCGCCCAGCAGCGATGCCCAGTCGGAGGAGAGGCGGGCCTCGCCGTAGCGCGGCGCAACGGAGCCGCCGCACTGTCCGTTTATCTCGGTGGTCACGCCTTGCGCCAGCTTGGAAGGGGCGTCAGGCTCGATCACCAGATAGGCGTCGCTGTGGGAGTGCGCGTCGATGAAGCCGGGCGAGACGATGCATCCGGCGGCAGAGACGATAGTGGCATCGCGAAACTGCGGTGTCGCGGGGTCTGGGAGCCGTTTCGGCATGACGTCGGCGATTTTGTCGCCGTCGATGACGACATCGCCTGTGAAGCCCGGTCTGCCCGTGCCGTCCACGATGAGTCCGTCCGTTATTACAGTCATCCCATACCTCTATCGACAGTGAGAGTTCCGCGATTCCACTATGCGGCGCCTGTTCAGGCCCTGGCCTTTTGGAAGGCTTTGATCGCGAAGTCGATGTCCTCCGGCGTGTGCGCGGCGGACATCTGGGTGCGGATGCGCGCCTTGCCCATCGGCACCACGGGATAGAAGAACCCGGTGGCATAGACGCCGTTGCGGTAGAGCCCGTCGGACATCTTCACGGCCACGGCGGCGTCGCCCAGCATGACCGGGACGATCGGGTGGTGGCCGGGCACCAGGTCGAAGCCGAGCGCAGCCATCCCTTCGCGGAACTGCTTTGCGTTCGCGTTCAGCCGTTCTCGGAATTCCGGGCGGGTGCGGGCGAGTTCGATCGCCTTGATCGACGCCGCCGCAACCGGCGGCGGCACGGCGTTTGAAAAGAGATAGGGTCTGGCCTTCTGCCGCAGGATGTCCACGATCTCCTTGCGCGCGGCCACGTATCCGCCGGAGGCTCCGCCAAGCGCCTTGCCGAACGTGCCGGTGATGATATCGACGCGCCCCGTGCACCCGCAGTCCTCGACCGAACCGGCTCCAGTGGCGCCGAGCACGCCGACCGCGTGGGAGTCATCAACCATCACGAGCGCGCCATGTTTGTCGGCGAGATCGCAGATCTCTTTGAGCGGAGCTATGATGCCGTCCATCGAGAACACGCCGTCCGTGACAATGAGCTTGAAGCGCGCGCCGTCCTCGGCGGCCTGGACGAGCTGCCTTTCCAGGTCGGCCATGTCGCCGTTGGCGTAGCGGTAGCGCTTAGCCTTGCAGAGGCGCACGCCGTCGATGATGGAGGCGTGGTTGAGCGCGTCGGATATGATCGCGTCCTCGGCGGTCAGCAGAGCTTCGAACACGCCGCCGTTTGCGTCGAAGCAGCTGCCGAAGAGGATGCAGTCTTCGGTCTGCGTGAAGTCGGCGACCGTCTTCTCCAGCTGCTTGTGCAGACTGTCGGTGCCGCAGATGAAGCGCACCGACGCCATGCCGTAGCCGTATTTTGCCGTCGCTTCCCGCGAAGCTTCGACTATCTCAGGGTGGTTGGCGAGCCCTAGATAGTTGTTCGCGCACATGTTCACGAGCGTCTTGCCGTTTTCCAGCACGACCTTCGAGCCTTGCGGTGTGGCGATGATCTTCTCCTCCTTGTAGAGGGACTTTGCCTTCAGGTCGGCGATCGTCTCTTGCAGATGCGCCTGGAACTTTCCGTACATTTCGTTTCCTTTCTTTCTTGTTCCCGCCGTCTGCGGCGGGGCATGGTGAAATCATTTCCTCCAAAACGAGAGGTATTCTACGTTCCCTTTTTCGCGGCCGAGGATGGGAGACTGGGCGAGACCGAGGAGAGTCAAGGCCAGCTCGTCCCTGCCGAAGCGCACGATCTCGTCGCGGGCGGCGATGCGCAGCGTCTCGTCGGCGACGTAGCCGCCTGGCGCCTTGCCCTTGCCTACTTCGAACTGCGGCTTGATGAGCGCCACGATTCTGCCGCCTGTCGCCAAGACGCCAGCGATTGGCGGCAGGATGAGTTTGAGCGAGATGAACGAGACATCCGTGACCGCGACTTCCGGCGTCTCCGGGAGGTCGGCGGCGGTCATGTGGCGGGCGTTGAAATTTTCGCGCACCCACACTCGCGGATCGGTGCGCAGCGAATAGGCGAGCTGGTTGGTGCCCACGTCCACCGCCATCACCCTGGCCGCGCCGTGCTGGAGCAGGCAGTCGGTGAAGCCGCCGGTCGATGAGCCGACATCCAGGCAGATCTTCCCGGCGACGGCCATATCGCCCTCCCAGAGCGCGAATGCGCCCTCAAGCTTTTCGCCGCCCCTGGAAACGAAGCGCGGAGGCGCGTCCACGGCGACGGCGACGGCATCGTCGATTTTTCTGGAGGCTTTCGTCTCGACCTGTCCGGCCACGCGAACCTTGCCGGCCATGACAAGCGCCTGTGCCTGCGCCCTCGATTGCGCAAGCCCCCTCGCCACCATCGCAATGTCGAGCCGCTCCTTCATCGCTGCTGCGCGTCCTCGTTGCCGATGAAGTCTATCTTCTTGATGTCCTCGCGCGGGAAGGAGCGCGTTATGCCCATGGAGACTTCGATCGTGACGGCGTCGTTGCTGTTGTCAATGAAGACGCCCGTGTATGTGCCAGTGGCGGTGACGAGGCGCACGTTCGGCTTGAATATCCTCCGCAGTCTGACGGTTTTCGACGTTGTGCGGAGGTTTTCCACGACCGGGTGCAGGACGGCCTCTGCGTAGCCATCCTTTCTGACGGCGAGGACGTGCTCGCCCGCCTGAAGCGCCTCGACGGCGAACACGGCGCTGGCTTCCGCCTCCGACGCGCCGCCCATGCGCGTAGTTCCAAGCGCCTTGCCATCGACGAATATCTGCGCGCCCGACGGGACGGTCTTGACTTCCAGGCGGCCGAGGACGCTTTCAAGCCTGAACTCCTCATTGACAGTCTGCCCGAGCCCGACCACGACCTCGCGCGTGACGCCGCCATGTCCGTCAAGCTCGGCGCGGATGCTGTATCTGCCCGGCTTGAACTGCGACAATGAGATCGGCCCCTTTCCGCAGGCTTCTCCGTCGATGTAGAATCTTGCGCCGTCCGGCACCGACGTGAGGAAGAGTGCGCCGGGCTTGCCTTCAAGCACGGCGTGGACGGTCTGGAAGTCGCCTGCGCCGAGCGATATTTCACGGGTCTGCGTTTTGTAGCCATCCTTGGAAATCTCGACGAGCGAGCGACCCTTGGGTATGTCCGATATTGAAAGGGGAGTCTCGCCCCGCGCAATGCCGTTCACCACGACCTTTGCGCCGTCTGGCGCGCTCGTGACTTTCAGGCGGCCGGAGTCGAGCATCATCTTCTCGTGCTTCACGAGAGGGGTGCGGCCGGCGAAGCGCACCTCCACGGTCTTGCTCTGGTAGCCGGGCTTCTGCAGCGTAAAGCGGTAGTGCCTGTTCGCGTCGAGGCTGGTGACGAGGCGCGGAGTGACGCCGAGCGAAAGGCCGTCGAGCGACAAGGAACAGCCGTCCGGCTCGGTCGTGATCAGCAGCAGGCCTTTGACAGGCGCCAGCTCGGCGCTGCGCACGAGGTAGCCGCCGTCCTGGAGGGTGAAGAAGTCGTCGTGCGGCTCGTAGCCTTTCAGCTCCAAGCGGGCGTGGTGCCCGCCGGGCGCGATGTCGAAGAGGGTGAGCGGCGTCACGCCGCGGTTGGCGCCGTCGAGCAGCAGCGTGGCGCCCTCCGGCTGGCTTGTGAAGTCCACGCGCACCGGCTTCTCGCCGGATGCCGCGCCGGCGGAAAACGCGAACGCGGCCGCCGCGATGGCGATGACGAGCGGGCGCAGCCTGGCGGCGGCGCGACATACTGGCGAAGTTCCCATCAATTCCTGCCTTTCTTTCTTGAGAGCCGCTTTTCCACGTCCACCAGTTTGGCCTTGGCTTCGGTGTGGCGCGGGTCGTCGGTGTCCGCCACGATGTCAAGCAGTGTGCGGAGTTCCCTGCGCGCGGCATCCCAGTCGCTCAAGTTGATCGCTCTGTCCGCGGCGAACCGCTGGTCTCTGTAGCGCCTGTCGAGTTCGGCGACCGCGGTTTCCAGCTTCTCCTTCAGCGCCCGGTAGCCGTCGGGTTTCGGCTCGAGCGTGTCGAGGTAGAACACGGCTTCGCGGTATGCCGCCACGGCGTCGGAGATGTTGCCGTAGCGCACGTCGCGCTCCTCCCATCGGGAGTCGCCCAGGTCTTCGCTGGCCTTGACGAGCTTCAGCAGCTCCTCGCGCGAATACTGGAGCGCCCAGATGCCCAGCTCGTTGCGCGAAAACGCCTCCAGCGCCTCGCGGACCCGGCGGAACGCCTCAGGCTCCACCGTATTCTCGACGCACGTCTCGCGAGCGCCTCCGCCGCCGATCGTGCATATGCGGTAGGATTCCAGCCGGTTCTCGTCCATCGCGGAGGAGCCCGAGTAGGAGCGGTCTAGCGCGAGCCAGCCTTCGTCGTCGAAAATCTTCGCGAGGTGCGCCTTCTCCTCTTTCGTGAGCTGCTTCTTCTTCTCGATGTGGCGTTGCTCGCCCGGCACGTCGTCGCACGTCACGCGCATCAAGCCGTCGCCGTCCACCTCCATGGCGAAGCGGAAGATGTGCGAGGAATTGGCGTCTATTTTCTCGTATCGCAGCTCTGTCACGCCGCCGGACGCCTTGGCCGGCATCCTGCCACCGCCATCCGCCGGCCGAGGCGCGTAGGTGGCCGCCGACGGGACGAGGAGCATCGCGGCTATGGCGCAGACGACCACGAGCGCGGCCACGCCCCACAGGATGCTGGAGCGAGCCGTACTCTTCCTGCCAGGAGCGGGCGCGGCGTCGGCGGACGCGGCCTGGTTGCCGGCGAGGCCGAGGTCGATCGCTCCCGGCGTCGGCGCGGGCGTCCGCTCGGGCGTTTCATCCGGCGCACCTTCCGCCACCACGCGCAGCACGCTGCGTCCAGCCTCGATGATGTCGCCGACCTTGAGGACGGCGGCGTCGGCGCCGAGCTGTTCGCCGTTCACGAACGTGCCGTTCGCGCTCGCCAGATCGACTATGCGTATCGCGTCGGCGCCATCCTGCTCGAAAAGGCAGTGGTTGCGCGACAGCTCCTCGTCGGGAATGTGGATGTCGTTGGAGCTGGAGCGCCCCAACCGCACTCCGCCTTCGCGGACGTCAAAGCGCTTGCCGGCCATCTCGCCGGAGAGTATTATTATCTGCGGTCGCTTTGCCATGGGAGAGGTTGGTTGATGTGGTGGATTGTCGGTTGTTGCGCGCCGCGTCCCCGGCGTCGCCGGAATGGAACCTCCGCTTTCACAGGATTCCCTTCAGCGTCTGGGTGAGGACCGGCACGAGGAGTATGATGAACACCGCCGGGAATATGCAGAGCATCAGCGGGAACAGCATTTTCGTCGGCGCCTCCGCGGCCAGCTTCTCCGCCCGGTCGAAGCGGCGGGCGCGCAGTTGTTCGGACTGTATGCGCAGTATGGAGCCGATGGATACGCCCAGTTCGTCGGCCTGCACCAGCGCGTATGCGACCGAGCGCAGATCCGGCTGATTGACGCGGTCGGCCATGCTTTTGAGCGCGTCGCGCCGCGACCGGCCGACCTGTATTTCCTTGGTCATGCGCAACAGCTCCTCGTTCAGCGCGTCCATCCGGCGCGCGGCGCAGTTTCGCTGGAGCGCGCTGATGAAATCCATGCCCGCCTCCACCGACAGCGTGAGGACGTCGAGCACGAAGGGCAGGGCCTTCATTATGGCCAGATGCCTCTTGCGCAGCGCCGAGCGCAGCCACATCGTTGGCTGCGCGTAGAAAAGGAGGATGCCAAGCGCGCACAGCCCGAAACGCATGTCGCCCAGCGCCGGCACGTCGAGGATGGCGGCGGCGGCGAGGATGGCCGCGCACCACAACGTGCCCATGACGGCCGGCAGGAGGAACTTGAGGGCGACGAACTCCCGGCCGGAGAGCAGCCCCTCGAAACCGGCGGAGACCAGCATGGCGTCCGCCGCGCCGACCTGTTTCGCGAACGCCGGCCGCGCCAGCATTCCGTCGAAATTCCCGGTGAAGGGGAGAAGGAGCTTGAAGAGCAGAGGCAGGGAGCGTTCCTGCCGCCTGCCGTCCGCCAGCGTGACGTAGGTGACTTCGCCGGCGACCATGGCGGCGTAGGCTGCGAGAGCCGCCGCCGCCACCGTCCACGCGGCGGTCATTGCTATGGCCAGCGCGTTCATGTTACTTCCGTTCCTCCGCCGGCCTGCGACGAGGGCGAGAGAGCCCCGCCGTTCCTGCCGGGTTCTCCGGCGAAGAGTATCATTCCCTCCGATATTCCCACGGACATCTTGCGCGGCGCGAGATTGGCCACGAACACCACCTCCTTGCCGACCAGCGCCGACGGGTCTGGGTAGGCAGCGCGGATGCCGGAGAAGATCGTGCGCATGCCGAGCGGACCGGCGTCCAGCAGGAACTTCAGGAGTTTCGACGACTTTGGCACGGTCTCGCAGCTTTCCACCACGCCGATGCGCAGGTCGAGTTTCTCGAAATCCGGGAAGGCGATCTCCGGCTTGAGTTCGCGGCACGCGGCCTCAGGTTTGGCGGCGCCCGCCGCCGGGAGTTCGCCGCCCTGGGCCTGGCCCTTGTTCTTGCTGGCGCGCGACTCGTGCGAGACCTCGCCCGTCTCGCCCGGCTTGACGAGCGCGGCGGCCACCATGGCATCGACCTGCTTGGAGTCGATGCGGCTGGCGAGGTATTCGTAGGGGCCGAGAGGGGCGTTCTCGATGGCGGCGTCTATGCTGCGCCACGTCCAGTCTTTCTCGCCGAAGAGCGCCATCGCCTTGTCGGCGTAGGCCGGCAGGACGCACTTTAGATAGATGGCTATGATGCGGAAGGCGTTGAGCGCGGCCGTCAGCGTGGTGCGCGTGGTCTCCGCGTCGTCCTTTACTGTTTTCCACGGCGCGCGCTCGTCGAAGTATGCGTTGGCGGCGTCGGCGAGGCGGCAGATTTCGACGATCGCCATGTTGAAGCGCCTGTCTTCGTAGAACCCGGCGATGCGCTCAGACGCCTCGCGGCACTTCGCCACCAGTTCGCGACCGGCGTCGTCGAGGGAGCCGAGCGAGCCGCCCAGCTTCCTGTGGAGCATCTGTGCGCTGCGCGAGGCGATGTTCGTTATCTTGCCGACGAGGTCTGAATTGACCCTCTGGACGAAGTCGGCGAGGTTCAAGTCCATGTCGTCGGTCGTCCCGCCCATCTTGGCCGCGTAGTAGTAGCGCAGGGCTTCGGGTGGCAGGTGGTCCAGATAGGTGCGCGCGCTGATGAACGTGCCCTTGGACTTCGACATCTTCTCGCCGTTCACGGTGAGGAAGCCGTGCACGAACACCTTGTCAGGTCCCTTGAACCCCGCGGCGTTCAGCATTCCCGGCCAGAACAGGCAGTGGAAGCGTATGATGTCCTTGCCGATGAAGTGGTAGAGCTCTGTGGCGGCGTCCTGCGCGCCGCCTCCGGTCGGCCAGTAGTCGGCGAGGGACTTGCCGTTGCGCGAGCACCAGTTCTCCAGCGAGGCGATGTAGCCGATGGGCGCGTCCACCCACACGTAGAAGAACTTGCCGGAGTGGCCAGGTATCTCGAAGCCAAAATACGGCGCGTCGCGCGAGATGCACCATCCTCTAAGAGGCTCGTTGAACCATTCGAGGAGTTTGTTGGACACGTCGGAAGGGGTGTGCAGCGGCAGCCAGGCGCGCAGATAGTCGTGCCACGGCTCCAGTTCGAAATAGAGCTGCTCGGAGTCGCGGACGGTCGGGACGGCGCCGCACGTGGTGCAGCGAGGTTCGACCAGCTCCTCCGCGCCGTAGGTGGAGCCGCACTTGTCGCAGCTGTCGCCATACTGCCCGGTCGCGCCGCACTTCGGGCACGTGCCTTTCACGAAGCGGTCCGGCAGCGACATCTTGCAATGCTCGCACCAGAGCTGCGGGGAAGTCTTGCGCGTGACGGCGCCCGCCGCCTCCATCGCCGCGTAGATGCGTTCGGAGAGAGCCTTGTTTTCCGGCGAGTTGGTGGTGTAGTAGTTGTCGAACGCGACCTGGAAGTCTGTGAAATCCCTGAGATGCTCCTGCCGCATCCGCTCGACAAGCTCTTCCGGCGACGTCCCTTCCTGGCGGGCGCGGATCATGACCGGCGTGCCGTGGGTGTCGGCGGCGCACACGTAAACGCATTCGTTCCCGCGCATCTTCTGGAACCTCGTCCACATGTCGGTCTGGATGTATTCGACCAGGTGGCCGATGTGGATGTTGCCGTTCGCGTAGGGCAGCGCGCTGGTGACCACGATTCGCCTCGCGGGGCGGTTCTCTGTCTTCTCCATTCTCCTTCTTCCTCCTGAACGACGCTATTATACCATATTTTCCGCGTTTCGGGGCGGCCCGAGCCTCCCGCGCCGGGCCGCCGAGGAGGATTTTTTCCGCCGAGACCCGTTGACAAGACGGCCCGAAATATGATAAAGTAATCGCGTGCTTACGATACAAGGAGGTTCCCGTGAGGTCTGAGACGAGGTTGAAGGGCGCGGAAGGCGCGCGGAAGGCGCGGCAGGACGGGCAGGAGACGCGCGAAGCGCTTCTCCGCGCGGCGGAGGAGGAATTCGCGGCGAAGGGCTACGCGATGGCGTCGGCGCGGGAGATATGCCGACGCGCAGGCGCGAACGCGGCGCTGCTGAGCCGCTACTTCGGGTCGAAGGAGACGATGTACCGCATCGTGGCGAAGCGGCTTTTCGGCGATCTTGGCGCGCCGCTGGCGACGCTCGCGCAGAAGGCGTCCGTCGCCGGGTGGCGCGCGGCGTTCGCCGAATGGGTGGACGACATGCTGTTCATGACGCTGCCGACGAAGCGCGAGCAGAAGCTGTGCGCGGCGCTCTTCCGGCACGAAGTGACGTCGCCGACGCGGTTCCACCGGGAGTTCAAGGAGATGTTCGGCCGCCCCGTCCACGAAAGTCTGCGCGCGCTGCTGGCGATGAAGGTGGCCGACGCCGAGGAGCTAGACCTCTGGGTGGCGTCGGTCTGGGCGCAGGTGGCTGCCTATGCGCTGGCAGACGAGAAGTGGCACGATGCGTTCCGTCCGAAGGGCGCGAGCCGCCGCGCGTGGGCGGAGCGCGTGGCGCGGCACGTCTGCCAGACCGTGTTCGCGGCGCTGGATGCGCGGAAAGGGGGCGTGGCCGGCAATGGCTAGGGCGTGCGCGATAGCCGCCGCCGCGATGGCCGCGTTCCAGGCGGTGGCGGCGGACCGGGTGTTGTACATCCCCGGATGGCATCGGTGCGGACGCGGCGAAGACGCGGCTTTCCGTGCGGTGTGCGCGGTGTTTCCCGGCGCCGAGGTGCGGGTGCGCGACTGGGACGGCAACGGGCGGTGGCGCAAGGCCAAGGCGAACGCCGACGCGGAGGCCCGGCTGCTGGCGGACGAGCTGGCGGCGCTTCCCGCGGAGCGGCGCGAGAGTCTGGCGGTGGTGGGCCATTCGCTCGGCGGGCGCATGGCGGTGCGCGCGCTTTCGGAGCTGGCGAAGCGCGGGCTCAAGGTCGGGAGGGCGGTCGTCCTCGCCGCCGCGATGCCGAGCGACGACGCGGCGCTCGCCGACTTCGCGCTGGCCAGCGTCGAACCTGCGGTCTTCGTGCACAACCCCCGCGACCCCATGCTGAAATACTGCTACCGTCTGTTCGGAGGGGAAGGGGCCCGCGCGGCGGGCGCGCGCGGCCCCGAAAGGAGCATGGCCAACTGCGCGACCAGCGTGTTGGGCGCCGACGACATAATGCGGACGAGAGTCGATGCGGCGTGGGCGAAGTTCCGGATGTTCAGGATGATCGCCCAGCATTACGCGCCGTTCTGCCTGGAAAACGCAAAAAGGAGCATCACGCGATGAAAAGAAAATCGTTCCTGCCGCTCTACGCCACCAACCTCTTCGGGACGTTGAACGACAACTTCCTGAAGACGCTGGCCGGTTTCACGGTGATCGGCTGGCTCCATGACGAACGCGCCAAGTCCCTCGCGATGGGCGCGATGGCCGGTGCGCTGGTCCTGCCATACATACTGTGTTCGCCCCTCGCAGACCGGCTGACGGCCGTCTTCGCCAAACGGCGCATCGTGCGGCTGGCCAAATGGGCGGAACTGCCCATAATGGCAGTGGCGATCGCGGGCTTCCATTTGCGTTCGCCGTGGCTGGTGGTGGGCGCGGTGCTGCTCATGGGCCTGCAGAGCTCGCTCTACTCGCCGGCGAAATACGCCCTCATACGCGACATCGGCGGAGAAGGGCGCATATCGACCGGGATGGGCGGAATGGAAGGCGTGGCGTTCCTTGGAGTGCTGGCGGGGACCGTCGCGGCGGCGGCCGTCGCCGATTTCGAGAGCCGCCATCCCGGCTGCAGGCTGGCAGACTGGTGCCTCGCGGCGTTCGCGGCGCTGGGGCTGGCCGCCAGCTACACGGTGACGGCCAAGGAGGAGGCGAACCGCGCCATCCACGCCATAAACCCGTTGCGCTACATGGCGAGGGCCTATCGCATGGCGAAGCGCCACGACGGACTGAACGCGGTAGTCTTCACTCTCTCGACGTTCTGGTGGGCGGCGGCGATGCTGCAGATGGGCGTGCTCGTCTATGGCAAGGCCCGGGATGGGCTCGCGTTGAGCGCCACGCAGACCGGCGCGCTGCTGTGCGCGGCGGCGGTCGGCATCGTCGCCGGACAGGTGATCGCGGGGATTGTCGATCGGCGCCGCTTTCTGCTGGGGGCGACGTTGCTGACGGGCTGGATTGCGTCGGCCCTCCTCGCCGTCCTTTTCTTCGCGCCTCTGCCGCCCGTCTGGTTCGGCGTCGTGCTGGGGGTGTTGGCGTTCGACCTCGGCTTCTTCAAGCTGCCGCTCGATACGGAGATACAGAAGACGGTGAAGGGACCGCGGCTGAATACGGCGCTTTCCTATTTCAACCAGGTCTCATTCCTTTTCATGCTGGCGGCGAGCGGCTGCTATGCGCTGACCAGTCTGCTTTTCGGGCCCAAGGCGTTTCTCGCCGTCCTGGCCGCAGCCTTCGCCGCAGTGCCGGTCGTTTTCGTCCTGAGCTGCCGCAAACCGCTGGTTTTCACCGGGCGCTGGCTCTTTTCGCGGCGTTACGCCGTGCTGGTGGAAGGCGGCGAAGTCCTCGAAGAAGGGAAAGGACCATATCTCGTCCTCCCCAACCATCCCGCCATGGTCGATCCGATGCTCGTTGCCACGGAACTTTGGAGGATCCCGCTGAAACCGCTTTCAGACGAGGCGTTTTTCCACTCCGGAGTCGTCGCGCCGCGCGTCCTCAAGACCCTGGGCGCGGTGGCGGTGCCGGATTTGCGCAAGCACCGCACCGCCAAGGGAGCGACGATAGCCAAGGGCCTAAACGGAATTGTCCGCGACACTCTGGAGACGGGGGGTAGCGTGATATTCTATCCGTCCGGCCATATCTGGACGGAACCGAAGGAAGTCATAGCCACGCGCCAACTCGCATACAACGCCTGCCGCGAGTTGCCGAAGGGCGTCAGGGTCGTTGGCGTGAGGACCTCGGGTCTCTGGGGGTCGATATGGTCGCGCAAAGGACGCAAAAATTCCCCGCCGTTCGTTCCTACATTGCTGAAAAGCGCGTTTTTATGGCTCTTCTGGGCGCCTTTCGTGCGCCGCAGGCAGGTGACAATGCATATCGAAGACCTGACGGAACGCGTCAAGGAATGGTCTGCGCTGACGCGCCTGGAATTCAACGCCCGCCTTGAAGCCTGGTACAACGACGCCCCCTATCCGCCGCCAAGCCCATAGCCACGAGTTTGCCAAGTCAATGGAACGATCTGGCCAAGTCAATGGAACGAGGCGGACGGCTGAACGGCATCAGAAGCGGCAGTCGTCACGAGGACGTTTGAGGGATGCAAAGCGGCAGATTTCGCCGTTTTCGGCGATTAGCGCGGCGGAACCGCCATCTGTCGCGATTTGGCCATGGGAAACGCCCAGCACATTGGCGGCGAGCAGGCATTTCTCGAAGCCGTCGCCACGCCCGAAGTTCCAGACTTCATCGGGCGACGCGCAACGGCTGGCGCCGTCGTATATCGATTCGTTGGGCAGCGCGGCTATACGCTCCAATGCGTCCGGGACGCCGGAAAGCGCATTCTTCGACACGGGACAGCGCTCAATGGCCGCCTTTATGAAGGGAAGCGACTCCGTGAGGCCGAGTTCGTGTCCGGCGTAGGGGGCGAGCGCCGCTGAGCGGTTTTCCGTTCGCAGGGCGAGAATGCGGTCGCGGACTTCTTCGCGCGACATCTCCGGCGAAAGGTCGATCGGGGTTTCGGCGGTGGAGAACGCCACGCGCGAAGGGTCCGGGAGGCGAGGCTCCACTAGCCGCTTGTCGGCCGCGTCTTCCGGCGGGACAAGAAATTCGCGCAGACGCCGCGCGAAATGCGAATACACGCTCTGGCTTATCGTCGCCTCCGGATAGAGGAGGTGTATGTAGCCGGAAGAGTGCGAGACGATGGTGACGCGCTCGTGCTCCAGCGCGCGGCGCGCCTGCCGGGATATGACGGTGCCGTTCGCCCACATGGCGCGGGTCACGAGGCGGCGGTTGTTGGTCAGGATGCCGGTGTCGGCGTCGATGAAGTTCTGCGAATGGAGCGGCGTCGCCATCAGATAGATGGAGTCGAGCGGAAGGCCGCAGACCACGAAAGCCGCCGCCGCGTAAAGCCCCGCCAGCGACACGCACTCGCCGGCCCCGACGCCGTGGCCCGGCTTGTGGCGGAATGCGTCCATCGCTTCGACCGTCTCCGTTTTCCAGTATGGGATGGTGTCGGAGGTGTATTTGTCCAGACCGAAGTGCCGGCGGATGTCTATGTCGTAGTAGTATGCGTCGCCCTGGTAGCCGAACAGCGCGTTCGAGGACGCGATTTCGTCAGGCGAGAGGAAAGGGGAGAAGCGTTCCAGTTCGCGCTGCTGCGTCGTAAGCCCCCACGTGTCGAGGTCCAGGTTGAACGTGTAGTTGTCCATTATGTGCTGGCGCAGACGCTGGAGGCGTTTCTTCGGTTTCATCTGGCGGATGCCGGCGAACCATTCCAGGTCGCGCCACGCCCAGAGGCGAGGCGACATCATGTTGGCGAGCACGAGGGAATACATCAGCTCCGGGAAGATGAATATCTCCATGTCCGAGAGCGTCGCCGCCGCCGAACGTTCTTCAAGCGAAATCCTTTCCAAACCCTTCAAGCCTTTCAAACTTTACGCAAAACAAAGATAGTGGCGGAACACGCACCCGTCAAAAGTCGGATACCACGCCGAGCAGGTCCTTGAGGGCGGCGATCTGCAACTGGTCGCCGTATGCGATCACAAGGTCGTTCGGCGCGAACACCCACCCAGGCCCGGGGTTGCGGTGCAGCTTGCCGGCGCGCACCACGCGCACGATGTTCGCGCCCGTCTTGGCGCGTATGTTCAGCCCCGCGATGGTGGCGCCGATGGCCGGCGAGGTCTCGGGCACGCTGACGCGGTGGATAAGCTCCGCCGGCACGGTGAGGACGAACGGGTTCTCCGGCAGGTCGGGGCGCTCGTGCCGCAGGTGCTCGTCCGCCGCCATGGCCTCCTTGATGCGCCGCGACGCCGCCGCGAAGGACCTGTGGAAGAAGCGCCAGCCGAAGACGAGCGCGACGAGCAGTATGATCGTCAGGGAGATCTTGATCTTCGGGTCGGGCGGCACCAGATTGACGTTCGTCATCGTCATCTGCGCGAACCAGAGAAGGACGACGGCGACGAGCGCGAAGAGCCGCACCGCGTGGCGCAGGGCGCTCTGCCAGTGCGCCTCGCTCTTCCCCCTGCCCACCACGACCTCCGCCAGCGCGTCGCCGAGCGAATGCGCCGTCTTGACCATAGGCGAGAGTATCGCCACCATGAAGAGATTGAAGACGAGCGCGAAGATGAACTGCTTGTGCGCCTCGATGAACCCGGCGCGCCACGAGCGGTCCGCCAGCAGCGAGCAGCAGATTGCCGCCGCGAACGCCAGCACGAAGAAGACCGCCAGTATCGTGATAGCCGAGCGCATGTCGTGGGCCGCAGGGGTCGCCTTGCTGGATTCGCTGTAGCGCTCTATAGCCTCGCGGTAGCCTTTGAGCGCGGCCTTGATCTTCCCGGGCGTCTTGCGCTCCACCCACTCGCCGAATGGCTCGGAAAGCTTCAGGAGGACGGGGTTGAGAAGCGTGGTGAGGATCGAGACCGCCACCACGATCTGGTACATCGGCGTAGAGGAATCGTGCGTGATCACGGCGTAGAGCAGCGCCACCATGAACGCGAACTCGCCTATCTGCGCAAGGCCCAGACCAAGCTGCACCGCCGTCTTCACGCTCTGCCCGCACAGGAGCGCGCCGAACGTGCAGTTCAGGAACTTCCCGCCCAGCACCACCCCGCTCAGAAGCAGTATCGCCGGCCAGTGGCGCAGGCATTCCGCAGGATTCACGAGCAGGCCGATCGAGACGAAGAATACTGCCGCGAACATCGACTTCAGAGGACCGGCGAGCCGCGTCAGCCGGTAGCGCACGTCGCTGGTCGAGCCTATCACGCCCATCAAAAACGCTCCGAGTGCCAGCGAAAACTCGAACTTCCACGCGATGTAGGATACAAGGAAGCAGAAGCCGAGCGCCGTCAGAAGCAGCGCTTCGTCGTCACCGCGCTTCGCCACCGACTTCAGCAGGCGCGGAACGATCGCGAAGCCGACGACCAGCGTCACCATGAAGAACACCGCCAGCCCTCCCATGGAAGCGCCGACGCCGCCGAGCGACATCCCGCGGCCGTTCGCCACGCCGGTTATGAGCGCGATCATGCCAACGCAAAGTATGTCTTCGCAGACGGATGTGCCCATCACGAACTTCACGAACGGCCGGTCGTTCCAGCGCAGTTCCCCGATTATCTTCGCAAGCAGCGTCGTCGCCGAGTCGCATATCGCGGCGCCGAGAAAGAGGGACGGCACGGTTCCCCAACCGAACACGCGCGTCCCCACGGTGTACCCCACCCACGTCATCAAAACTACGTCGATGAGCGCCACGGGCAGCACCACCCCCTTGATCGTCTTCAGTTCGCTCGTCGAAAAGCCCAGACCCATCGAAAACATCAGCATCACGATGCCGAGCTGCCCGATCGTCTGCACGGATGCTTCATCGGCGAGGAACGATCCTCCCCACGTGTATTTGCTCAAGAGGATGCCGGCGAAGATGTAGCCCAGAACTTTCGGCCATTTTAGGCGGTCGAAGGCGATGGCCACGAGTCCGGCCACCGCCATCAACATTGCGAGGTCTTGGAAAAACGCTCCTTCGGTCATGCTTATTCCTTGACTTCGGAGAGGTACGCGCGCATCGCATTCGCGTCATCGCTTTCCATATCGGTTTCTGTGACGGTATTGTACTCAAGCGGCGCATCGCGGTCTAGTACGATGTTTCTTTCGAGCGTATCGAACAGGACTCGCAAATCACCCAAGATGTTTTTTGCGATTGTGCGCTGGTTGTCGTCGTCTTTGATTATGAGAGGGTTATGTTTATGGATACTCGCCAGTATTTCGTCCACGTTCGCGTCTCTGCGGTATTGGATGGTGTAGATGATGCCGTCGGACTCAAGCGAAAACGCATCTCTCGCGTCCGCCTTCGCGTCCAGCCCGGTCAAAGCGAAAAACTCCGTCAGCAGCTTCTCGAATTCGTTCATATTCGTGCTTTGCCAAACTTCTCATCAAACCATCTTCAGTAGGAAGTTGTTTTTCTTGCCTTGCCTCAAGACGGCGATGCGGCCATCCACAAGATCTTCTTCGGCGAAGACGCGTTTGTCATCGACCTTGGCCCCGTTGAGAGCGAGGCCGCCCTGTGCGGCCATGCGGCGCGCTTCGCCATTGGACTTGAACATCCCCGCCGCGGCGGCGACTATGAAAACGGGTTTGCCGACTATCTCCGCCTTTGCGAGAGAAGCAGATTTGACGTCCTTGAAAATGTCTTCGAGTTCCGCCGCGCTCTTCCCGGCCACATCGCCGCCGAAAAGCGTCTGTGTCGCGCCGAGCGCGGTCTTCAACCCCTCTTCACCATGCACGAGGCGCGTCAGTTCCTCGGCGAGCGCCTTCTGCGGGATTCTCGCTTCCGGGTGCGCCTTCATCTGTGCTTCAAGGTCGGCGATTTCGTCGAGCGACCGCATCGAAAAGACCTTGAGGTAGCGGATCACGTCGGCGTCCGCCGCCCTCAGGAAATACTGGTACCAATCATAGACGCTCGTCATCTCTCCATTAAGGAAGAGGGCGTTGCCTTCCGACTTGCCGAACTTCCTGCCAGTCGAATCCAGGAGAAGCGGGAAGGTGAGGCCGTAGGCCGTCTTGCCGCGCATCCTGTGCACGAGGTCGGTGCCGGCGGTGATGTTGCCCCATTGGTCTGCGCCGCCCACCTCCATCTGGCAGCCGTAGTTGTCGTAGAGGTGCAGGAAGTCGTTGCCTTGGAGTATCTGGTAGGAGAATTCGGTGAAGGTGAGCGCGCCTTCGCTCGCCTCCAGCCGTTTCTTCACGCTCTCCTTCGCCAGCATCTGCGGGACGCGGAAGTTGATCGCGATGTCGCGCAGGAACTCTATCGCGCTTGTTGATTTGTACCAATCGTAGTTGTCAACCAGTATCGCCGGGTTTGGTCCGTCGAAATCGAGGATGCGCGCCAGGTTTTCGCGGATGCCAGCCTTGTTTTCGGCGACCTGTTCAACGGTGAGCATGTTGCGCTCGGCCGATTTGCCCGACGGGTCGCCTATCAATCCCGTGGCGCCGCCGACGAGCGCAATGACCTTGTGGCCCGCCTGCTGAAAACGTTTCAGCACCATGATCGAGACCAGGTTGCCCGCCTGCAGACTGCGCGCGCTCGGATCGAATCCGCAATAGACCGTCATAGGCGTCTCTAGCGCCTTCTCTATCTCCGGGTCGGTCAAAGCCTCGACCAGGCCCCTTGCCTTGAGTTCTTCTAAAAGCTTCATGGTGCGTATTATATCATATTTTCACGTTCAACAGTTGATTCGCCTCGATCCTGACCAGCCTGACGTCGCCCCATGCGCATGGAAGCGCGAAGACGACGGCCGCCCCCTCTCTCTTCTTGTCGCCCTTGATCAGAGGTGCCAGCGTGGCGAGGGTCAGGCCGTCCGGCAACGCCACCGGCAGCCCTGCGGCGGCGAAGCGTTCTGCCAGTTCGCCGCTCCATCCGTCGGCGGCCAGGCCAAGGCGTTCGGCGAGCCGCGCTTCCTCAACGCAGCCGATGGCGACGGCCTCGCCGTGCGAAACGGCGAACCCGGTGGCTTTCTCGACGGCGTGCGCCACGGTGTGGCCGGCGTTCAGCTTCGCCCTCTCGCCCGTGCGCTCCGTCGGATCGGCGCGCACTATGCCTATCTTCACAGCGAGGTTGCGGCGGATTTCATCCGGCGAAGGAATGGCGGAAAACGTGCCGCGCTCCAAACCGCCTATGATTTCGTGCTTGATCATCTCCGCCCTGCCGCAGGCTAGTTCGCGCTGCGGCAGCGTGGCGAGGAAGGCGGTGTCGATGACCACGCGTCTTGGCGGATGAAAGGCTCCGGCTAGGTTCTTGCCTGCGGCGAGATCGCAGGCCGTCTTGCCGCCATACGACGCATCGACCATCGAGAGCAGCGTTGTCGGGACGTTGATCCAGTCGATGCCGCGCATGAACGTGGCCGCCGCGAACCCGGTCAGATCGCCCGTCACTCCGCCGCCGATGGCGACTATGCGGTCCTTGCGCCCCAGCCCGGCCTTCGCCATGGCGGACCATATCGCGCAGACGGTGTCGATGGTCTTGTGGTTTTCTCCGGAAGGCACGACGAATATCGCGTTTTCGGCGAGACGCGGGTAGAGGCGGGCGACGTTCGCGTCGATAACGCATGGGCCGAGCGCCGCTATTTCGTCCGTCATGCCTTCGCCGAAGGCCACCACGCCTTCCTCGAGCAGGATGGCGTCCAGCAAAGTGAACGCGGTCAGCGCCTCCACTACTGGCACGGCGCGGTAGGCGATGCAAGGGTCGTGACGGCCGCGGACGACGAGCGGGACTTCCTTCATCTCGCGAAGATCCACGCTGCGCTGCTCCTTATATATGGAAGGGGTGGGCTTGAGCGCCACGCGAAAGACGAGCGGCATTCCGCTCGTCATTCCTCCGAGGACGCCTCCGTGGTTGTTGGCAAGCGTGACCACGCGGCCGTCGCGCACGGCAAAGGCGTCGTTGTTTTCGCTGCCTTTCATCTCCGCCGCGGCGAAGCCTGCGCCGAACTCCACTCCCTTGACGCCGGGGATGCCGAACAGCGCCTGCGCGAGGGCGCCGTCCACGCCGTCGAACATCGGTCCTCCCAGGCCGACGGGCAGGCCGGTGACGACGCACGAGACCACGCCGCCGACGGAATCGCCCTCCGCTTTGGCGGCCTTGACGTCCCCAGACCGTTCCACCTTGGCGAACACGGCGATGCCGCGCCGCTTCAGTTCCTGGAGGCAGATGCCGCCGGCGATGCACATTGCCGCTGTCATCCGTCCCGAATTGGCGCCGCCGCCGGGCGGGATGCGCCCCGTCTTCACGAAGTTGGGGTAGTCGGCATGGCCTGGGCGCGGCACGGTCTTCTCGTAGTCGCCGCTGCGCGTGTCCGTATTGCGTATGATCGCTTCGATGCTCGAGCCGTCGGTGACGAGGGAAGATTCTCCGATCCGCCGCACGCCCGTCAGGAATTCAGGCCTGTCGGGTTCGCGGCGGGCGGTGGAGAACGCGTCGCGCCCCGGAGCGCGGCGCTCCATGAACGCCTGCAGCTCGACCAAATCGATTTCCATTCCTGCGCCGAGGTTTTCGAGGCGCATTCCGATCTGCGGCGCGTGCGACTCGCCGTAGATCTCCAGCCGGAGGTGCTGTCCTATCTTCATGTCAGATGTGCTTGGGCGTATCTATTCCCAGCAGCCCAAGTCCCTTGCTGAGCACTTCTCCGAAGACGGAGCAGAGCGCCAGCCGCGAACCCCTGACAGGCTCTTCGCTCTTCAGCACGGGCGTGTTCTGGTAGAACGACGAATACGTCTGCGCCGTCTGGTAGAGGTAGTCGGCGAGAATGGAGGGCTTGTAGGCCTCGGCGGCGCGCGCCACCGCGCCCGGGAACTCCAGCAGCTGCAGGGCGAGACGTTTTTCGTGGGGCGTAAGCGGGGTGTCGCGGCGCGAGAGGGCGCCGACGTCCGGCACGGGGCACGACGCCTTTTCAAGCAGCGAGCAGACGCGGGCGTAGGCGTATTGCAGATACGGTCCGGAGTTGCCCTCCAGGGCCAGCGCTTTCTCCCATGTGAAGTCTATCGCCGTCGCCGGGTCGTGGCTGAGGTCGGCGTATTTGACGGCGCCGATGCCGATCTGCTCGGCCAGGCGCTCGTCGCCGCCGCGCTCCTTGACGATTTCGTAGCTGCGCCTGACAGCCTCGGACAACAGGTCGTCAAGCTTGATCAAGTTGCCTTCGCGCGTCGAGATCGCCTTGCCCTGGTAGCTCATCAGCCCGAACGGCACGTGCACGAGGCGCGCGCCGCAGCCCATCTTGGCGCAAATCGAGAAGAACTGCTTGAAGTGCAGCTGCTGCCGGTCGTCGGTCACGTAGATAATGCGCTCCGGGGAGTAGTCGGCCATGCGCGATTCCACGCAAGCGAGGTCGCTCGTCGTGTAGTTGTAGCCGCCGTCCGATTTGCGGACGATCGCCACCCCCAGCCCTTCGGACTCCAGATTGACTATGAGCGCACCTTCGCTTTCCACCGCCAGGCCCGCCTTGACGAGGCGCTCCACCACGCCAGGCATCATCGAGTTGTAGAAGGACTCGCCGCGATACGTGTCGAACTTGACGCCGAGCTTCGCGTACATCCTCTCGAACTCGCCTATCGATATGTCGATGAACCTCTTCCACAGCGCGAGGTTTTCCGCGTCGCCCTGCTGGAGCTTGACCAGTTCGCGCCGGCACGCCTCTTTCCACTCGCCGTCGGACTCCTTGGCCTTGGCTGCGGAGAGGACGTAGCACTTCTCCAGGTTGGCGACGGTGAGGTTCTCGCGCTCGTCGTCCGTCAGGCACTCGCGGTAGCCCTTGATAAGTATGCCGAACTGCGTCCCCCAGTCGCCGAGATGGTTGTCCGCTATCACATCGTAGCCTAGGGCGCGGAAGATGCGGTCGATGGCGTTGCCGATGACCGTCGAGCGGATGTGGCCGATGTGCATCTGCTTGGCCGCGTTCGGGCTCGAATAGTCTATGACCACGCGTTTGCCGGCGCCGCTCTGGACGATGCCGAGATGCCCGTCGGCGGCGAGCGCCCCCAGGCGTCTGGCCAGCCAGGCGTCGCTGACCGTCAGATTGAGAAAGCCCGGCCCCGCCACCTCGACCTTCGAGAAGGGCAGCGAGGCGTCGGCGGCCAGCGCGTCGGCGACGCGCCGGGCCGCGTCGCGCGGCTTGAGCCCGAATTTTTTGGCCGTCTTCAGCGCGTCGTTGCATTGGTAGTCGCCAAACTTCGCATCCGTCGCCGGCACGACGCGGATTGACGAGAAATCTTCGCCGGGAAACGCGGCCTCGAACGCCGCCCTGACTGTGTCGCTTAGTGTCATGCGCATATTATACCATATT
>CAMOIK010000004.1 GCA_946615875.1 uncultured Verrucomicrobiota bacterium
CGCAGATCGCCAGATTCATGGTGGATTGGGTGCTTTCCGGCAGGCATGGCCGGGCAGACAAAATTCACGACCCGGCTTTCGGCCTCGGTGCGTTTTTCGAGAATGCGCCGGAGGAGTGCGAGTTCACGGGCGGAGACGTCGATGACGCCATACTCGCGTTCTTCTCGGAGCATTCGCGGCGCATGCCGTCGCGCCTGTCCAAGACCGACTACCTGCTAGACTTCGGTTCGCGCTACGACAATATCGTCTGCAATCCGCCGTATCTGCGATTCCAGAAGTTCCTCAATAGGGACGCCGTGGCGGCCGCATTTGCGGAAAGGCTGGGCGTCAGGCTTTCGGGATACACCAATATCGCGTCTGCTTTTCTCGTCAAGTCGATATCCGAGCTGAAACGGGGCGGGCGCCTCGCATACATCCTGCCGTCCGAATTTCTGAACACCGGATACGGCGCGACGGTCAAGGAGTGGCTGACAAGAGACGGCCATCTTGATTCCGTCATAGAAGTCGAATGCGAGAAAGAGGCGTTTGGCGAAGTCACCACGTCGGTGTGCATAGTCCTCTTCGACTCCTCGAGGAGCTTTGACGCCGTTTCGTTCCGCAAGGTGGCGGCGGCGGACGATTTCCTGACGGTGATGGAGCGTCCCCCGGTGAACGCCGTCCCAGTGGGCCGTCTGGCGCCTCGCGACAAATGGGGACGCTTCTTCGTCCCGCCCGGCGAAAGCGTGAAGCCCGCGCTCGGCCGGTTGCAGCGTCTTTCCGAATACGGGCGTTTTTCGCGCGGGATCGCCACCGGGGCGAATGCGTTTTTCGTGCTGTCGCGCTCCGACATCGCCAGCAAGGGGTTGTCGGACGGCGATTGCGTGCCTTGCATCACGAAAAGCCAGCAGCTCAAGAAAGCCGTGTTCACCGACGAGGACTTCCGCCGTCTATCCGACGAAGGGGCGGGCGTCCATCTTTTTTCGCCCGGCGACGCGCCGGACGCCGCCGCGCTGGAGTACATACACGAAGGCGAGAAGATAGGCTATGACAAAGGTTTCATAACCAGGCACCGGCGCCCGTGGTACCGAACGGAGCGGAGGAAGGTGTCGCCATTGCTGCTCAACGTCTTTTCCCGCGGCGGATACAAGGTCGTCAGGAACTATTCAAGCGCCTTGACGTTGACGAATTTCCACTGCTTCTATCCCGATCCGCTTCGCGAGGGATACGTCGATGTGCTTTTCCTGTATCTTCTTTCCAGGACCGGGCGAAGAATGCTTTCGCTCTCCAAGAGGAGATACGGCAATTCCCTGGACAAGTTCGAGCCGAACGACTTGAATGCGGCGCTCGTGCCGAGGCGGGAGTTTTTCGATTCTCTCGACCAGGACAGGCTCCGGAGCGCGATGGATGCTGTTCGGCGCGGGGAGGAGGTGGCGGGATGGCTCGAATCGCGCTTCCAGTCGCTTCTTTTGCCAGAAGGTGCGAAGCAGGATGATTTGGCCGCAGACGCCGGCCATTGCGCAGGCAAGCCGGTCCAGCTCGGTTTCACGCTTTAGAAGCGGCGGGAAATCGCGGAGAAGACAGACTTTGACGACCATAGAGAAAGGAGCAAAGAGATGGGCAAGAGAACGATAGCGAGGAACATGGCGATGCCGATAATCGCGGCGATCGCCGGGAACGCAGCGGCGCAGGCGCTGCCGCGCGAGCTGCCGCAGCCGCCGTCGGCGCCAGCGATCGTCGTGCGCGACATCCGCGACGGCGAGAAGCCCGTCGCGGTGGAGACGGCGGCTGAGACGGTGGGGGACAACGGTCTGGTGCGGAAGGTCCGCACGACCTTCACCTTCACGAACCCGAACGCCCGCGTGATGCAGGGAGAATTCGAGTTTCCCATCCCCGAAGGAGCCACGGTGTGCGGCTACGCGCTGGACGTGGACGGCGTGATGACGCCGGGCGTGGTCTGCGAAAAGGAGAAGGCTCGCGTGGCCTTCGAGACGGAGACGAAGAAAGGCGTCGATCCCGGTCTCGTCGAGCAGGTCCGGGGGAACGTCTGGCGCACGCGCATATTCCCGCTGAACCCCGCCTCGCCGCGCCGCGCCGAGGTCGAGTATGTCGTGCCAGTGGCCGACGGCAGCGCGATCACCGTCTGCGAAAAGGACGGCGACGACGTGTTCGTGGGCGAGCGCGGCATCGCTGAGGATGTGGCGAAGGATCCCGTCGCCGCGTTTGCGCAGGGCGTGGTGCTGTGGGACGCGAGTGGCAGTGCGCAGGGCTGCGCGGCGGCGTGGCGCGAGCGTCTCGCCGCCCTGCCCGAGGGCGGCAGGTGGCGGCTCGTCGCGTTCCGCAACGTGCCCGAGGACATGGGGGAGTGCGGCAAGGCGGAGCTGCTCGCCAAGGTCGATGCGCTGGTCTATGACGGCGGCACCGACATCGGCAAGGCGATCGCGCTCGCCGGCCGCTCGCCGACGCTGCTTTTCTCCGACGAGGCGGATACGCTCGCCCTCGCGGTCCCGCGCTACGACGACATGGAGAACGTGACGGTCGCCAGCCGTCCGACGGCGCCGAAGCGCGCAGTGCGCATCCGCCGCCTGGCGGCCGGCGAGGCGGCGCCCTCCGGCGTGGAGGTCAAGCCTGGCGCTTTGCTGGCCACGCAGTGGGCGGCGGAGCGCGTCAAGGATCTTGAGAGCCAGGCCGATGCGCGCAAGGAAGAATTTCTGGCGCTAGGGCGGCGCTACGGCGTGGCCAGCCCCGTCGCGAGCCTGATCGTCCTTGAAACCCTCGACCAGTATCTGACGCACAAGATCGAACCGCCCGCCGGGATGGGTTTCCACGACGAATGGGTGCGGCGCATGGCCGCGAAGGACGACGCGATCGCCAAGGCCGAGGCGGACGCCGCGCACGCCAGAGACCTGCTGGCGCTCTGGAAGGAGCGGGTCGAGTGGTGGAACAACCCCATGCCGCCGAAGAAAACGCCGTCGAGCGGCCTCTTCGACACGCGCCTTGTGAGAGCTGCGGCTCACCCTGTCGCGCCCGCCGAAAGCGGCGCGATCGCCGAAGCGGCGGCGGAAGAGGACGGCGCCGCTCCCGCCGCCGCCGGAGGACGCGCCTTGAGCCGCTCCCTGGGCGCCCACGCCATGGGCGGGGCGGCGAAGGCGAAGAACGCCGGAGCGGCGCGCAACGAGGCCGGCGGCGGAGGCGCCACGATCACCATCGCGCCATGGAAGTCCGGCGCAGCCTATGTCAAGGAGATAGAGGGCGCGGAGGACAAATACGCCGCATACCTGGCGGCGAAGAAGACGAACGGCGCCGCGCCCGGCTTCTACATGGACGCCGCCGGCATCTTCTTCCGTTCCGGCGACAATGCGCTGGGAGAGCGCATACTATCCAACATGGCGGAGTTCCGCCTGGAGGACGCCGCCGTGTGGCGTTCCATGGGCTGGCGCCTGCGCGAAGCCGGCCGGCTGGAGGCCGCCGCGGTCTGCTTCCGCCACGCGCTCAGGCTGCGCGGCGAGCAGGGGCAGTCCCGCCGCGATCTCGCCATCGTGCTGGCGGAGCTGGGCAAGGCCGCGAAGGACGTGCCGTCAATCGAGGAAGCCATGCGCCTCTTGAAGGAGGCCGCGTTCACCGACTGGGCGCGCCGCAGCGGCCGCCGCTCCAACGACCGCCAGGTGAGCATCGTGGCGCTGGAGGAGCTGAACGCCCTCATCGCCTGGTGCAGGGCCGCAGGCGTCGCCGCCAAAGAGCCGGAGCTTGACGCCGTGTATCGGCGCGACCTGCCGGTCAAGATACGCATCGTCCTTTCCTGGGACGCGGACGAAACCGACATCGACCTGCACGTGCTCGAGCCGGACGGCGAGGAGGCTTTCTACGGGCATCGCCGCACTTCGTCCGGCGGTTTCGTATCCGAGGACGTGACCACCGGCTACGGACCCGAGGAGTATATGCGCAAGGAGGCGACGGGCCGCTTCAAGATCCTCACCAACTACTTTGCCTCCCACCAGACCGCCCTCACCGGCCCGGCCACCGTCACCGCGACCGTATATACCGACTGGGCGACAGCCGCCGAAAAGCAGCAGATCATAACGCTGCGCCTCGACAAACCCAAGTCGAAAGTGGTCATAGGCGATGTGACGGTGGCGGAATAACGCCGCCGTCTCCATCCCCGAAACTCGCGACAACGTCATCCGCCTTCTCGCAGTTCGCTCGCAAGAGTGGAGCTGCAAGAGGGCGGATGAGCCGTATTTGGTGAATATATGGAGATGCGGCAGTCGCTACGCGACCCGAAACCAGGGAACCCCGTCGCGTGGCGCGGCGTCGCGGTCAGCGCACTATTTCGTAGAGAAAAGTGGCGTTTTTCGCGTCAGATGCCACGTTGGCGGTAAAGCGGAGGCGGCCTTTTGCGATTTTGGAAGGGATCAGGCGCACTCTGTCGCCGGCGGTATCGAGCGCATAGACCCTGAAATCGCCGTTTCCGAGCGCAAGAGCGAGCTTTGCGACGCCTTTTCGGACCAGATGGGGCGTTTTGCCCCATCGAAGGAGGATGGTGCGCGAATCGTCCTCGTAGGTGTCGCCGCTGTTCACGAGGTCGGTTATGTGGGCGACGAGGATGCGGCGGGATTTCTCCAGCGGCAGACCGTCCAGGGAAGTGGCCCAGACGGCGGTCGGCGCCTTGTCGCACAGCGCGGCCACCGCGCCGGCCATAATCCTGCCGTCCTCGGCGAAGCCGCCGGCGGTCCGCAGGGTGGCGACGGAGAAAGAGCCTTTTTCGTTGTCGGCCCAGACGGCGTCTGCGTCGCCCGCCGCGAGGTCGCCGCGCAGGAAGAGGTTGATGGCGACGCGTTCGTCGGCGCGCGCGAGCACGTCGCCGCCGATTCCGAACAGCCCCGTCCTGACCTCGTCCAGATGGGAAAGCGCCCACGGGCTGCCGCCCCAGTCGAAGCGCCACAGCCCCGCCCAGTCCTCTCGCGCCGCCTGAGCGCCGGCCATGAGGCCGGCGATGTGGCGGTATTCGCCGGGCCCGGCGAAGTTGTATTCGGTTGAGACGAAGGGTTTGCCGGCGAGCGCCACGGCGGAGCACGGGGACATCGCGTCGGCGCCGCGCACCTTCACCGGGTTGGCGTTGCGCGTCCGCACCGGCGTCTGCCACTGTTCGCCCGGGAAGGAAGGGTGGTCCCAGTAGTGGTGCTCGTCCACGTAGTCGCAGAACTTCTCGCGGACGGCGCGGAAGGGCTCGCGCTCGAAGCCCGCGCTCATGTCGGAGAGCAGCGCCTTGACGCCGAGCTCGTCCTTCAGGAACGCGCGCATCCTTTCCAGGAAATTCGCCTCCAGCGCGGCGACGAAGCGCGCGAACTCCTCCATCTCCGGCGTCTCGTCCCACGGCTTGCCGGACGGCAGCCCGGCGATGCCGCAGCCCGTGCTTTGCGTCCATTCGCGCCATGCCTTGGCGAATTCCGGCAATTTGCGGAGGTTCTCCACGCCGGACATTCCGACGTGGCCCTCGTTGACCACGGCGAGGAACGCCAGCGCCGGGTCGTCGGCCCAGCGCATCCCCGTGAAGGGATTGACGTGCGTCATCCACTGCCGCGCGAAGGCGCAGAGATTGGAGAACGCGGCGTCGCTGACCAGCACGAGCGCCTTGTATTCGTCCTGCCCCACGAAGCCGTCGGCGTCCTGGCCGACCGCCCTGCGCGGCACCTTTCGCGACACGAAGAGGTCAGTCGTCACATACACTCCTTCGCGTCCGCACGCCGCGAGAAGCGCGTCCATCCTGCCGAGCTGCGCGGGATTGATCGTAGTGCCGTCGGGCGAGCCTTCGACGAGGCCGCCGTCGTGGTGGTGGAGGCGCAGGGCGTTGTAGCCGCGAAGCCGCAGCTGGCGCACGAACTTCTCGGCGACGTCCTTCTTGGCGAAGTTCGCGCCGCCGCAGATGTTCACGCCGTAGAAGCGGCGGGGGACGCCGCTCTCGCCCTCGAACTCGAAGTGGCGGCCGTTGGCGACGACGCGGCGGCACGGCGCGACCGTCGGCACGACGCCTGAGAAATCGAGCGCGCTCCCTTCCTTGACGTCCGGCGCGACGCTCAAAGGCATCCATTTCTCCCCCTCCGCCATCACGAACGGATCGCACGCCGAGACGGAGACCGGCCCGCCCGCGTCCAGGACCGCCGTCACCTCGTCGCCCGGGCAGTAGAAGCGGAAGATGAATTCGTCCATGTCCCACTCTCGACCGTCCATCGCGTGGAGACGCACCGTTTCGCCAAAGTCGAGACGGAACGACCTTCCCAGAGGATCCTTGAAGCAGAACGTGCGCGCCTCGTGGCCCGTTATGTGGACGAGCTTGCCTTTTTCGTGCTCCGCGGGGATGGCGACCGTCTTCGCGTCGGTCTCGCACTTCCCTCCCGCCCAGCTTTCGGCGGCGAGCGTGAGCACGACGACGTTCTTCTCGCCTTCGCCGCGCTTGGGGAATGTCCACTTGAGGCGCGGCTTGGATGGATCGCTCGCGTCCGCCTCCACCTTCGCGACATAGCGCTTGAACGAATCGTCCGCGCGGCGGCGCATCGGCTGGAACTTGGCGTCGCCGGCGGAGAAGAGGACGTCGCCGCCCTCCTCCGTCTGGAGCGGCCATGCGCCGCTGGCGTGGAGCGATGCCGCGAGAAGCGCGGACAAGACGATGGTTGCTTTCATGCCGGCCTCCCTTCAGCCGCGGTAGAAGTTGCCCGGCTTCTCGTGCCAGAACGTAATGGTCGTGCCGTCGTGCGCCTTCACGCGCTCAAGCCAGTGCTTCGGGCGCGGGCGGTCGGTCCAGCGGCGGTTGAAGTAGAAGTCGGTCTGGCGGAACGTAAGCTCGGAGCGGTCCGGGAAAGTCCTGAACAGCGCGTAGCCTATGTCGCCCCAGTATCCGCCGGAGGGGAGAGTCGCCGTCTGGACGGTCTGCGAATTGGCGTAGCCGTCGTGCAGGAAGCTTTCCGCGACTGTGTGCTCGTGTCCGAAGATGTAACCGAATACGCAAGGGGCTGTGACCAGTTCTTTCACGATGCCGGCCTCCTGCGCCCGGTGGTGCGCGCACACGAACGTCGGGCGTGTCGCCGCCGCCAGCTCCGAGCGCAGCCATTCGCGCTGGGCCTCGTCAAGTTCGCCCTGGACGAAGTTGCCTTCGTTCGTCGGCTCCCGCCAGTCCGCGCCTTCGCGGCATTTGAGCGTGTCGAGGAGGATGATGTCGGCGTTTGGCGTCGCGACCTTCGAGACGATGCGGCCCGGCACCAGCAGGCGCCCCCGGTATTCGGGGAACGTCTTCAGGAACGCGGAGCGGTTGTCATGGTTGCCCATCGCGAACGAAAGCGCGATTCCCGCGTCGGCGAGCGGGCGCAGCGCGGCGGCCGCCAGCCGGAAATCCTCTTCCCAGCCGCTTGACGCCGAGAAGTCGCCCAGCACGATCGCGTTCGCCGGGAGCGGACGCATCGCGAGGATCTCCGCCACGAGCCGCGGCAGGACCACGCTGGATTGCGTCGGGCCGTTCTTCCAGCGCACGGAGTCGTCCAGCAGGTGGATGTCGGCGAGAAACGCCGTCAGGTTTGGGTCGTGCCCGCCGGTCTGAACCGCCGCGCCCGCCCCCTCGTCCGCCGGCAAGCGGAGCGCGCCAGCGCCCGCCACGAAAGCACCGCATCCCGTCAAAAACTCCCTGCGCGTCATCTCTTCCTCACTTTATGATTATCATAAGCCCCTTCGCCGGCGGCAGCACGGAGAACTCGTGCCAGTCGATGTTGGCCCAGTCGCCGCCAGACTGAGACTCCCACGCGAGGCGGTTCCACCCCGCGACGATGGCGTCCGGCGGAATATTGACCTCGGTCGTCGCGCCGCCCACGAGCTTGTATTCGCCCACCTTCTTGCCGTTGGCGTAGAAATGGAAGTCCTTTTCGGCTTTGCCCGTGTTCTGCACGCGCGTCGCAAAGACGCCTCTGCACTTGCCGGCCAGATCCTCAGGCACGTAGAAGTCGAAGTACGTCCTGCTGTCTCTGCCGGAGGCCAGACCCCTGTGGTGTATTTCATCCGAGCCGCACGCTGGGCTGAAGAGGTATCTGTCTGGATTGCCCGTGGCAGATGCCTGATCCGTGAATGAAGAGATGCTCTCGCCGAAATGCCAGGAGCCGCCGAGCGCAACCGCGTCCAGCACGAGCACGTCGCCGCTCGTGCGTCCGATGACGAGCGTGTTCGCGCCGGAGACAATCTTGTTCTCCTCGATGTATATTAACGACGTTTTGCCTGGATAGACGCCCGCCGTGCCAAGCAACGTGCCGTTGAGCGTGATGTCCACCTCGCCGGGCGAAGATGCGCTCGCCATCGGCAGGCGCAGATACTGCGGCAGTCCCGCCCAGAGCTTCGGGCAGTCGAACGTTATCGTCGCGCTCGGGTTCTCCTCCGTCAGCGTCGGGTTCAGGTTCTCCCAGTCGCCGTCCGTCGCTGCGCTTGCCTTGCTCGGCGCCGCCGCAAACTCGTTTGCGCCGTTCCCTTCAATGCCCACTTGCACGAGATTTGGGCGGCCCGTGCCGCAGGCCATCGCCTCGCGGATCTCGTCGTCGGAGAGCGTACGGTCCCAGAACGCGATCTGGTGGAACGCGCCGCGGAAGCCATAGGTCCAGCCATTCGCGCTCGTAACCCCGACGCCACGCGTGAAACTGCAGTTGCTTTTATTGTCTCCTCCAATGAGAACCTGGGCGTTTGGAGCCACGGACGGCTGCGGACCGGTTGCCGGATAGGTCTTCGAATGGCGCTTCAGCACGCAAACGCCGTCTTCTTCATAGCAGAATGTCGTCGTCAGCGTCGAACCCGACACCGCGATGACGCAATCGACCCACGTGCCGTCCTTGATGCGAACGTCGTCGTACTGGGCGCTCTGGTCGTTGCCGACGACGAAGCGCGGGACGGAGTATTCGGAGAGCGCCGCGGTCGGCTGCATGCGCAAATCAACTCCGCCAGCCGCGCCGGCCGCGCCGCTCCAAACCCCTCCGATTTTGACAACCCTGTTCTGGTTCCCGGGAAGCGGGTTGATCGCCTCGTTGCGGAAGCGGAGGAACACTGTATAGTTCTCGCAGTTCGCCGTGCGGTCGGCGAACCATTTCGTCAGCTTCAGCGTTCCGGTTCTGTAGGTTATGTTGGGCTGCGTCTGCTCCACGCCGTCGATCGTAACGGTCTCCAGGGAGTTCGTCGTGACGGGGGACGCGACGACCATGCATGGCGTGGAGGCGAGCGTGACATTGGCGTAGGGGCATGCCACGTGCTGGTTCTCGTAGCTCATCCTCCAGCCCCACCAGTAGTATTCGCCGCCGTGCAGGGAAGAGGAAGAATCGGCTAGTTGAGGCAGGTTCTTGACAAGGCAAGTCTGGTTGTTGCCGCTGTCCGCGGTGCCGACGGCGTTTCCGGCGGAGCCTTTGTACCACACCTTGACGTCGTCGAAGACGCTTGAGCGCACCGCGCCGTCGGCGGACGGCAAGGTGAAGACGGTGGCGGCGGCGATGGCGCCTGCGGCCACGCCCATTGCTGATTTTGCTCTAACGGATCGCTCCTCCTGTTTTTTGAGTTCCTCCAATTCCTCGCTGAAGATCTTCTCGAAGGGCTCTTCGCCGAATGCGGCAAGCCCAGCCGCATCGTCCGCCGCCGCGGCGCGGCCCGTGGCGCCCGGGTCTTGCGGCGCGAGGACGATGGTGGCGACGGTGGCGGCGAGCGCGGCGAAGGAAACGGCGGCCGCGACGGAAGCCGCCGCCTTCGCCCAGCGGCGCCTGGCGGCTGCGGCGCGGGCGCGCGCGGCGATTTTCCCGGCGAGGCCAGGCGGCAGAGGGCGGATGAAGGCCTTGTCCTTCAGCGCCTTGGCGATCAGCCGCTCTTCCTGCTTCTCGAATGTCCGTTCGTTGCCCATTGCGTCCTTCCACCGTTCAATATGCGCCCAGGAGCAAAAGCGTTCGCGTCAATTCTTCGGGATGCTGCGTTTTTCGTCGAGGTGGAGTGCCTTGGCGATGGCCGCGCCGTACGCTTTGGCGAGGGCTTTCATGCCGTAGTCGTTGGGGTGGACGCCATCGACCGTCCCGTCCATGTCGGCGGGATACATGCCGTCCCTCGGCAGCAGGACGAGGTCTTGCCAGCCTTCGGCCGCGAGCTTTTCGTATATCTTCTTGAGCAGCGCGTCCTTGGGAGCGGGCGTGCGGCCATAGACGTCGCTCTGCCCGGCCATGACGATCGGGACGCCCGGACGCTTCGAACGCAGGTTGCGAATGAATGGCTCGTAGTTCTCGTCCATGTTGCGTCCCTTGATCGCCTTTGGCGTGCCGGACATCCTCATGTTGTGAAGGCAGTCGAGCACGTAGCAGCTCGCGTCGATACTGGCCAGATGCTCGCTCATCTCCAGCTCCATCACGCCGGAACCGGAAAAGCCGAGATTGACCACCGGCACGTCTAGTTCGCGGCCGACGATGTTCACGAACGACATCCCCGGGCGCGACGCGCACGCGCCGTGGGTGATTGACGTGCCGTAGAACACCACGGGCTTGCCGATGCCGCTTTTGCGCGGCCCAAGCGGGCGAATCCGCGCATCAGGCTCTATGCCGAGAGAGAACTCCTTCAGGCCGTTGTAGAGCGGGAGGTTGACAAGGCAGGCGTCGCCGGGCTTCCACGGGATGTCCAGCGTGGCGCCGGACGCCGACTTGATGCGCCCGGTCTTGACGTAGAGCCAGCGGCCCGCCTCCTCGTCGAAGCGATAGACGTCGATGCCGCTCGACCCTGATTTCGCCATGTGGTCCATTTCCATCCTGCCGGCGCTGTAGGGCGTCCACTTGAAGACCAGCCGCCGCGAGCCGGTGGAGAACCTGAACTGCATTCCGGCGGTGTCGTGCTTCATGGCGCGCACGCCATCGTTCACGTTCGTGGACACTCCCGACGGCAGTCTGTCGTAGTAATGGTCGGTGTCGTCGAACGCCCTGCCCTCGATAGGGAGCTGAGTGCCGTCGATCCAGCGCAGGCCGTTCGTCACTACGCCGCATTCGATCGCCATGTTTCGGTCGTATGCCGCCACGGATTCTCCGTTGGCGGATGGGATTGCGGCGGCGAATGCCGCCGCCAGCGAGAATACAAGGGTTTTCATGGAGGGTAGAGGTTAGATGATAGTTGGTAGATGTATTACAGGTTCTTGCGCATGAGCTGCTTTGCCTCGTGGAGCAATCTCTTCGCCGTGCCTTCCGGAATGGATAGCAGCTCGGCTATCTGCGGCACCGTAAGGTCGTCGAAATAGCGCAGGACTACGAGCGTGCGGTATCGCTCCGGCAGGGCGGCGACGGCGGCGCGCACCGCTTTCGCGTCCGCCTCCCTGGCCAGCATCTCGCCGGGGTCCGGGCGCGAGTCGGTCTGCTCCGGCGGCTCCGCCATGAAGTCGAGGGCGTTGCGCCCCTTGCCGCGCAGGTCCATGCGGCGGCAGTTCGTCAGAATGCCGCAGAGCCAAGGGAAGATCGGCTTGGACGGATCGTACTGGGAGATGTTTCGGATGGCGCTCTCGAACGTCCGCATCACCAGGTCCTCGGAGTCCGCCGCGCTGCGGCACATCAGGTATGCAGTGTTGTAGAGTTTCTCGCCAAAGTCGGCGAGAAGCCTCGAGATGGCGCTTTCCGCATCCTCTTCTATGGCATCTCCGATGTTCACGTCCGCACAATACCATATGCGGGATGACGCGGCTTCGTTCGCCTCTTCCCGCGTTCAGTCCCGTCATGGCAGCGGGATGGCGCCTGAGATGTCGTGTGCGCGGTAGGGCTCCTCCAGCCACGCCGTCTCGTCCGGCGCGAGGGTCAGATCGACCGCCTTGACGGCGTCGTCGAAGTGTTTCGCGTTGGTGGCGCCGACGATCGGCGCGGCCACGCCTTTCGCGAAGTGCCAGGCGAGCGCGATTTCGCACATGGTCGCGCCGCGCCGCCTGGCCAGCTCGTCCACGCGGGCGACGATGGCCATGTCGTTCTCCCTGGCGCGGTCGTATTTCTTGTGGAGGTTCTTGTCGGTGGAGTCGCGTTTGGTGCCGCTGTCCCACTGCGGATGCGTGAGGTGGCCTCCGGCGAGCGGCGAATACGGCATGAGAGAAACTCCATACTGCTTCGCGACGGGGATGAGGTCGCGCTCGTCTTCGCGGTAGAGCAGGTTGTAGTGGTTCTGGAGCGTCGAGAAGAGGGTGAAGCCGTTGCGCTCGGCGCAGAGCTGGAGGTTGTGGAACTGGTAGCCGAACATCGCAGAGGCGCCCAGCGCGCGCACCTTGCCGGCTTTCACGAGCGCGTCGAGCGCGGCCATCGTCTCCTCGATGGGCGTGGAGTAGTCGAAACGGTGGATCTGGTAGAGGTCCAGGTAGTCCGTGCCGAGCCGCTTCAGCGAACCATCGATCTCGCGCTCTATGGCGGCGCGCGAGAGCTTCCCTTCGTTGAAATAGACCTTCGAGGCGATCACCACGTCGCTCCGCCGGACCCCGGCCGCGCGCAGCGCGTTGCCCAGGTATTCCTCGCTGGTGCCGTGGGAGTAGCAGTTGGCGGTGTCGAAGAAGTTCACGCCGAGGTCCAGGGCGTGCCGCACCATCGCCGTAGTCTCCTCCTGCGGCAGCGTCCACAGGTGGAAGTCCTCTGACGCCTTGCCGTATGACATGCAGCCGACGCAGATGCGGCTGACTTCTATTCCGGTGTTTCCGAGTTTCGTGTATTTCATCGGTGCTTCCTTTCGTTTCGCGGCGCGTCATGCGGCCGAAGAGGCCAGCGCCGCGCGGGTTGAGAATATGACGGTGCGCCGTCTGGCGCGGGTGATCGCGGTGTATGCCATGCGCCTGGAGATCAGCGGGTGCCCGGCGCAGTCCGGCATGACCACCAGCACGTCGCCGAATTCCGAGCCTTGGCTCTTGTGGACGGTCGTGGCGTATGCGATGTCGTGCTCGGGCAGGCGCGAGACGTGGCACGCCACAACCCTGTCGCCGCGCGGGAACAGCGCCAGCATGCCCTCCGGCGAGCGGACCGTCACGCCGGTGTCGCCGTTGAACAGGCGCAGGCGCGGCGCGTTCTCCGTCACGATGACCGGCAGGCCCGGTTCGGCGAGTCTGCGCAGCCCCGGCAGACGGCCTAGGCGGTGGCGCAGCAGCGTCTCGTTGGCGCGCTCCGTGCCGAAGCGGCCGTTGCGCACGACGGCGAGGATGCGCGATGCGTCGAGCGCGGCGAAGAGCTCGCGCGCCGTCGGCGTCATCTCGCCGCGCAGCGCGGCTTCGTCGTCTGCGATTGCTTCCGCGAGCGAATGGAGCGCGCCGCCCATCGCCAGACCGTGCGCATCCGCCCACTTGCGCAGGAAGCCGTCGATTTCCGCCCTTGCGTCGCGCGGCTCGAACCACAGGCAGGAGTCGATGGTCCGGCTGTCGCGCACGGCGTCCGCCCAATCGTCGCCGAGGCGGGCGGCGTCCGACATGATCGTGGTGCAGTCGCCTCGCTTGAACTCCTCCGCGCACGAGCGCAGCGAGCCCTTGAAGCGGCGCGACTGCGTAAGCTCCGCGACGCATTCCCGCATCCTGCATACGAGGTCGCCGAGGACGGCGCCGGCCTGTACGGGCGGCAGCTGGTTCACGTCGCCGAGCAGTATCAGCCGACAGTCGCCGCGCAGCGCGTCCAGCAGCGAGCGCATGAGGAGAAGATCGACCATGGACGCCTCGTCGATCACGACGAGCCTGTGCGGCAGCTGGTTCGCGGCGTCGTGGCGCCATCGCGGGGCGACGCCGCCCAGGAGCGACTGGATGGTGGAGCCGTCCAGCGACTGGAGGATGGCTCGCTCGCCCGGCTCGATGTCGTTTTCTCCGGCGGCGAGCAGCTGTCCGCGCAATGCCTCTCCCATTCTCTGCGCAGCGCGTCCCGTGGGCGCGGCGAGGGCGATTTCGCCTGCCGCAAGCCCTTCGCGCCTGACGAGCGCGCGCAGGATCGAGCACACGATCGTGGTCTTGCCAGTGCCCGGCCCGCCCGTCACGACCGCGAGACGGCCGGCGACGGCGGCAGCCACCGCGCGCTTTTGTTCGCCGGAAAGGATAAATGCGCCCCGGGAGTATGTGCAGAAGGCGTCGAGTTCCGGCGGCGCCATGCCGCCGTCCGCCGCCTTGGCGCGTTCTTCGAGGAGATTTGCGACGCGCACGGCGGCGTCGTGGTGCCGTCGGAAGGCGAGGCGGATGGCGTCCGTCCCGTCCCTGCCGGACGATACGACGAAGCGCGAGAGCGCGCCGGCCGTCGCCGCCGCCGCCGGCCAATGCGCCGCGACAAGGTGCGCGAACCCGTCAGCGTCCACGGCGACCTCCTCCGATGCACGGTCGATGCGCCCTGCGGCGGCGATGCGCCAGGAGTCCTTGGCCGCGTCGCCCGTGAGCGCCAGTTCGGCGTCGCCGGAGTGCAGGGCCATGAACATGGCGGCGACGAGAAGGTATGCGTGCGGTTCTGCGCAGCCGCAGAAGCGCGTCACGTCCCTGGCGCACTGGAGTTCGCCGATCGAGACCTCGCCGGCATCGACGAGCCGCGCGAGTATTGTGCGGACGTCCTGCGCGTCGCTTTCCGCGCCTTCCGGGATGCCGAATGCGGCCAGTGTGTCGATGGTGTCTTTCATCGCGGTGGGCGTGTTATTGAAGGATGTCGGCATGGTCACGGCATGGATAGGTCTTCTGTGGCGAACACGCCGGCGGCGTCGCCGCGCTCGCCCCCGCGCACGAAGAGGTATGCCGCGCCGCACGGCTCCAGTCCGCGCGGGCGCAGCCACGCCGCCGCCGCCAGCGCGTACAGCCTGTATTGCAAATGGTAGTTCGCGTCGTCCATGGCCGCTTTGACGGCTTCCGGCGAGTATGACGGAAGGGAGTTGGTCTTCCAGTCGATTAGAAACGCTTTCTTGCCGCGCCGGATGACGAGGTCGATCTTGCCGTTCAGCGCTATGTCGGCGTCCGGCGCACTGCCGTCAGTGCTGCGAGACAGCACGAAATCGACCTCGGCGAGACGGTCGCGCCGCTCCACGCCGGAAAGCAGGAACGTTTCGCCGCCGATCGAAATGGGCGTTGAAAGGGCCGTCCTCGCCAGCCGCAGCAGTGTGCGCTCCGTGGAGTCGCCGCCTTCTTCGCGGTTCGCGAGGGCGTTGCGGCGCATCGCCCGCCGCACCAGCTCCATTAGCCGCTCTTCGCAGGAAGCGTCGAGCGCGTTGGCGAAGCCGACGTCGCCGGACTCTTCGTCGTTGCGGCAGAGCGTTTCCATTATTTCGTGGAAGACGTTGCCGGAGATGTTGCTGCGCGGCAGGAGCGACGGCGGCAGGGATTTCGCGTGGCTCTCGCGCTCGTCTCCGTCGTCGGGCGCGGCGGCGGCCTCCATCTTCGCTTGAAGCGACGTGAACGATTCCCAGTGCAGGCGCCTTTCGCGCAAAGCCCGCAGATCGAGGTCGAGCAGGCGCGGCTTGCCGCCGCCGCTCCGCCGTCCGTCCTGTGCGGCGGGGGCGCCAGGCGGCGGCGCGGCGGCAGCGTTCTCCGCGTCGCCGAAGCCCCTCGTTTCGCGGTAGCGCATTATCGCGTCGGCCAGGAAGCCGCCTTTGGCCAGGTCCGCGCCCTTGCTGCCGATGCCGAAGCCTGTCGCGGTCTGCTCTTTCCCGCGTTTCGTCACGGCGCACTCCCATTGCCACGCTCGCCGCGACCACGGCAGATAGACGCGGTGCTCCGCCCTAGTGATGGCGACATAGAGGAGGCGGCGGCGCTCCTGTGCGTCCGCCTTGGGCACGCTGCCGAAGCCTGTCGCGACGAAGACGATGGGGAACTGCAGGCCTTTGGAGGCGTGCATGGTCATGATTTGCACGCGGTCGGCCGCGCTCTCCTTCTCGTAGAGCGAGCCGTTCTCGCGCGCAGCGGCGTCTGCGGCGCGAAGCTCGCGAAGCGCGTCTGCGAGCTCGCGGCAGTCGCGGGCGCGTCGCGTCGCGTCGTCTGCGAGGAGGGCGTCGAATATCTGGCGGACCGCCCCGCGCCGCCTGTTGAAGGCGCATTCGCCGCCGTCCGGGAACGCGAGGGCTGTGCAGTCGGCGTTCATCACGCGTTCGAAGAGCCTTGCCCATTCGCGACGCGCGGCCATGTCGCCCAGCTCCTCCGCGAGCGCGTTGAATTTCGCCTCGAACTCCGTCGAGAGCCTTGCCGCCTGCCACGGGCGGATGGCGAACACGGGCGATAGCAGCAGCGCCATGCGCCGTCCGCCCGACGAAGGATTGGCGAGGAAATCCATGAGAGCTGCGACGCCCTCGGCTTCGGCCGACGCGAACACTCCCTTCTGCTTGTACTGTGCGTGCGGGATGCCGTGGCGGGCCAGCACGGAGCGGACGATCTCGGCCTCGCCGTTGGTCCCAACCAGCACGCACATGTCGCCGTATGCGAAGCGCAGTGGATGCGCGGCGGTGCCGCCGCGGAACGAGCGAAGCCGCTTCATCTCCTCGGCCGCCGACTCTGCGAACTTGGGAAGCGCCACCGCCTTGTTGCCGAAGTGCACCGTGGCCTCGCTCCTGCCGGAGGGCGAAACGTCGTCGGGCATGGCCTCCAGCAGCACGATTGGCGAAAGCTCGTCTTCGCGGCCGAGTCCGGCGAACTTCGGGTTCTCCGGCGGGAACGACACAGGCGAATAGGAGATGCCTTCGCCGGCGGCGCCGGACGCGAACCAGCCTGTCTCGCCGCCTTCGCCGAAAAAGATGTTGAAAGCGTCGATCATTGAGCGGGAGGAGCGGTATGTCTCGGAGAGGGTGAAAGGCGGCGCGCCGGACGACGCCGCTATCGCGTCCCTGGCGCGGCAATAGACGGCGACATCGGCGCCGCGGAACGAGTATATCGCCTGTTTCGGGTCGCCTACGGCGATGAGGAGTCCGCCGGTCTCGTGCGAGAAGAGAGTCCTGAAAAGCTCCCACTGCCGTTCGTCGGTGTCCTGGAACTCATCGACAAGCGCCACGCGGTAGCGGCGGCGGATGGATTCCAGCAGCCGCCGCCTGGCGCGCGCGGAGTCGGCGCCGCTCGCCGCCCTGCCCGTCGCCACGTCGGCCGCCACCCTCACCAGGTCGTCGTAGGTAAGCACGCCTTCAGACGACTTGATCGCGTCGCACTGCCGGTGGATCATTGCGCGGAATGCGGCGTTGATGTCTTCCGGCGAGCCAGAGCGCAGATACTCCTCGTGCTCCTTGAGCTCCTGCGGCTCGTCGAAGCCTTTCGTGGCGGCGGCGACGATCGCGGCGATGGACGGCGCATCGCTTGGCGTGGCTGCCTCCAGACGGTCTGCGAATGCGGCGCGGAACGCGTCGTCGTGTAGCGCGGCCACGGCGGCGCGGCGGTGGAGTTCGCGCGGGCAGGCGCATATTTCGCTGCGCATGGGCATTGCGCTCTCGAACGCATACTCGTCTATGAAGCGCTTGCAGAAGGCGTGTATGGTGCAGATGTCCATCTCGTCGAAGTCGCCCTTGAGGAGGCCGTCGGCTAGCAGCGCCTGGCGTATGCGGCTCTTGAGCTCTCCCGCCGCCTTCTCGGTGAAGGTGACGACGAGGATTTGCGGCGCGGCGAAGCCTTTGTCGCGGACGAGCCGCAGCACCATGTTCTGTATGGCGTAAGTCTTGCCCGTGCCGGCCGACGCCTCGACGATGGCGTCGCGGGTGTAGTCAAGCGCGTCCCATACTGGCCGCCGCGTCTCCGTGCCGCCGTTCATCGCTCCTCCCTTTCTCCGCACAGGACCGGCTGCACGGCGACGCGGCAGTGGTCGCGCAGCATCCGCCAGTCTGCGGCGCGCGGCAGTCGCTCCAGCGCCTCTTTCGTCGCGGCGATCGGCAAGTGCGATGGCTGGTCCGCGAAAGGTTCGGCCATGGCGTCCGCCAGTTCGCGCCAGCCGTTCTCGTCGGAGTCATCCGGCAGAGTGGCGCGTTTGAGCGCGTCGAGCGCGTCTGCGACCAGACGGTAGCCGGTTTTGGGATACAGCCCGTCCTCTGATGCGCATTCTTCTGCGAAGGATAGATAGCGCCGCCTGATGCCGTCCAGTGCCTTGCGGGCGTCAGGGCCGGTCACGCCGTTCCACGCCCAGACGACGCATATGGATCGCGGGAAATCGACAATACCCACGCGGAGCGAACACGCGGCGTCGTCGGTGCGTTCCGCCACGCGCGCCAGCCAGTCCACCAGCGGCCTGATGGTCGCGACCGGGGGATGGGCTGGATGGCGGCGGGTGCGGGAGTCGCATTCGCTGCTTTTCAGCACCAGAGCCCGGCAGTCGGACGTGCCGGAGCCGTCGGCGGCCATTTCCTCGGCGAAGCGCCTGGCCGTCTCGAGGAAGCAGTTCTCTCCGTCTGCGCGCGATCCGACCTCTCGTTTGAAAGCGTAAGAGCCGAAGAAACCGCTGCGCAGCGGGGCGGAGCCGTGCGCGGCGAAGCTGTCGTAGGCGAGGCGCAGCGCGGCGGCCGCATCGTTTTCCGCCGACTCCATTCCGGCCAAGGCCGCCGCCTCGAAGCGGCGTCTTGCCGAGCCGGCGGCTGGAAGCTCCAGCGGCGGGTCGTCGGCTCCGGCGTCCGCCTGGTCGCGCTCCGCCGGTATGCCGAAGCGGTGGCGCATCACGCCTTGCAGGGGGTCTATGATGAAGTCGGCCAGCGCCGCCGCCGACACCGTGTCCGTGGCGTCCGGCCGGGATGCGGCGGCGGCGCACGGGTCTTTGCGGCGCTGGCCGTCTGCGATGCGCATGGCTAGGCGCCGCGCATCGTCGGAATAAGTCTGGACGATGCCTGCCCAGTAGCCTTGCCAATCGATCTCGCCGACGGGGTCGGCGAGCGGGCAGTCGCCTTCCTCGCCGCGCTCCAGCAAGGGGACGGGGATTTCGTGGAAGGGCTCGCCGTCCGCGAGGACTGCGTCCTCCAGGAATTTTTCCAGCTCCCCGACGGTCCCGGACGGGAAGAGCTCGGCGTCCTTCTGCGTATCCAGGGACTGGTAGGAGATGACGAGGCGGTCGCGCGCGGCCATGAGCGTCTCTAGGAAGAGGTAGCGGTTCTGGACAGGGGAGGAGGCGTCGCCCAGCCCTCTCTTCGCGCCGCGCATATCGAGCGTAGAGGCGCTTTCGCGCCCCGGGAAGCATCCCTCGCCCATGCCAAGCACGAATATCGTGCGGAAGGGGACCGGGCGCATGGGCTGGAGGCTCGCGATCGTGACGCCGTGCGTAAGGTATCCGCTGCGTGCGGATTTCATGCCGCCCACGAACTCCTCGACGGCGGTCGCCACGAACGAAAGCGGATGTTCGCCCGGGGTCTGCCGCATTGCGCCAAGTGTTTCGGAGATGGAGCGGCGCACCGCAGCCTCTCCGGCGTCGTCGCCGACGTCGATGAAGCGGTCCAGCGCGTCTCGCAGCAGCCGAGCCCATCCGGCGCAGTCGGTGCGCAGCGCGCCGAGCGGCGAAAGCGAGCGGTGCAAAAGCTCCACAACCTCCGAGAACTTCAGCGCGCTCTCGTCGGCGCACTGGCACACTGCGCAGTCCGGCGCATCGTCGGCGATGAAGCCCAGCCGCAGACGCGCGAGCGCCGCGTCCCACGAGAAGTTGCCGAAGTCCCCCTTGCAGTCGAAACCCTCGAACGCGCCGGCGTCCTCCGCCATGCTCCGCCAAGTCCTGGCGTCGGCCTGGGAGAAGCCGAGGGCGCGCTGCACGCACGGGTTTTCCAGCGCGGCGAAGAGGGTGGCGCGCGAGAGTCCCTTCGCGGCCAGCGCCGTCAGCGCGGAGAAAGCCGCCAGGCAGTCGCTATCGCCGGCCGCCGAAGTATCTATCAAACCATACGGGACGGCGCGGCGCGCGCCGAACACCGCCTCGATCATGGGGCGGTACCGTTTCATGTCGGTCACGAGGACGGCGACGTCGGAGAAGCTGCCGCAGTCGCCGCGCTCGACTAAGCCGAGGATGGCGTTGTGCACCATTTCAACCTCGCGGCGCAGGCCAGGCGCCGCCACCACCTGAAGCGAGCCATCCTGCCCGCGCCGTCCGAGGACGCCCGTGCGCCGACAGATGCCGCGCTGCACCGTTTCCAGCAGACTGGCCGGGGCGTGGCGCTCGCGCGAGACGTCGTGCCATTCGAAGTGCGGCCCGCCGTCGCCTTCCTCCTCCAGTCCGGCCAGCAGGCGCAGTGTTTCACGCCCCGCCACGCCCCACTCGCGCAGCAGCGGGTTCTCGATGGCGAAATCCTCGTCGCTTTCCGCCAGGCGGCATTTCTCGCGCATCCGCCGCGCCTCCTCGCGCGTCTCAATGTCGCCCCAGTATTCCAGGCAGACGTTGTTGTGGTAAACCTCCACGTCCGCGCCCTTTGCCAGCCAGCGGAATATCCTGACCTGCAGCGGCGTAAGGGTCGAGAGTCCGAAAAAGCGGTAAGTGGCGCGCCGCCCGCCGTCGCCGTCCGGCCCGGAAGGGCGCAAGCGCTCGGCGCGCTCGCATAGCTGGCGCAGGGAAAGGCGCTGCCCGTCTGGCGGATAGACGCCGCCGGGGCCGAACAGGCGCCGCGCCAACTCCGCTTCCGCCGCCTCCACCTCGTCGGCGAAGTCGCCGCCGCCGATCCCCCGCCCGCGCAGCCAGTTTTCCACTATGTCCGTGCGCCTCACCTCGTACTGGTCCATCAGGTCGGCCAGCTTCACGCAGAGCTGCCAGGCGCGGCGGGGGTTGATGTTTTCGGGCGCCGACGGCGAGGCGACGTCTGCGATGTAGCGGTAGAACGGGGCAAGGGAGGGGATGCGCCCGTCCAGCAGGATGGCCATGATGCCGTTGGCGTAGGCGTTCATCGGCAGGAGTTCGACGCGGTTCTCCGGCGGCAGCGAAGCGTTCATGGCGCGGTGCAGGGCGAGCTCTATGAAAGGGAACTCCACGCCTGCGCAGAGCGACGGCGCGTCGGCGAACGCGCGGATGCGCAGCCACTTCGCCATGTTCGCGTTGGGAACCACTATCTGCGAGAAGCTGAAAGCGTCGCCGCCGGCGCGTTCGTCCAGCAGCCGCGTCTTCAGTTGCCGCGCCACGTCTTCGATGCGCTCGCTGTAGTAAACCCGCAGTCCCATGGTCTCTATTATACCATATTTCGGGCCTCGTGGTTCGAGAAGGGCGGGCCTCGGGCGCGGCGGCGTAAAATATGGTATAATATGCGTCATGCAGACAAAGGAGATTATTGCGGGGACGACGTTGGCGCTCGCGCTTGTGTCGTTCGGGGTTGAAATCGACGGCAATGAATGGCAGGACAACCAGCGGCTTTCGTTTGGCAAGGAGCCTGCCAGGGCGGCGTTCTCGTCGTTCCCTGACGAGAAGTCGGCGCTGAAGATCCTGCCGGAGTTCGCGCCTCGCCAGATTTCGCTGGACGGCGAGCGCGACTGGCGCTTCAAGTGGTCGCCGGACCCCGACCACCGTCCCGTCGGCTTCCAGCGAGAGGACTACGACGCGAGCGGCTGGGATTTCATCAAGGTGCCGTGCTCTTGGCAGGCGTTCGGCGCCAACGGCGCCGGCGGCTGGGGCGTGCCGATATACTCCAACCAGCGCTACACTTTCGCCAAGGACATGCCCGGCGGAAGCCGCGTGATGCTGCCGCCGCCCGAGAACTACACAAGCTACGCCCACCGCAACCCGGTGGGGTCGTACCGCCGCGAGTTCGAGGTGCCGGCGGACTGGGAAGGCGGCGACGTGTTCCTGAAGTTCGACGGCGTGGAGTCCTTCTTCTACCTGTGGGTGAACGGGGAGTATGTGGGCTTCTCCAAGGACAGCCGCAGCCCGTCGGAGTTCGACGTCACGCGCTTCGTCCGCTTCGGCGACCGCAACACGGTCGCGCTGGAGGTCTATCGCTATTCCGACGGTTCGTATCTCGAGTGCCAGGACATGTTCAGGCTTTCCGGCATCATCCGCCGCACGTGGCTCGTCGCCCGCCCGAAGAACCGCATCCGCGACTTGTTCGTGCGCGCCCGCCCGATCATCGAGGACGACTTTTCCGGCGCCTGGGAAGTGACGGTCGATATGGACGGCGGGAAGGAGGTCGCCCTCTACACGTGGGACGACGAGCTCGTCGGGCGCTGGGCCGCGGGCACCTTCACCGTGGTCGGGCCTAAGCTGTGGAGCGCGGAGGAGCCCAACTGCTACAAGGTGGTGGCGAACAACGGCGAGGAGTGGGTGTCCACCGTGTTCGGGTTCCGCGTCTCGGAGATACGCTCTGACGGCCGCTACTACCTGAACGGCAGAAAGATCAAACTCAAAGGCGCGAACCGCCACGAGACAGATCCGATGTTCGGGCATTTCGTGCCTGCGTGGCGGCACGAGCAGGACGCGAAGATGCTGAAGGAGGCGAACTGCAACACCGTGCGCAACGCACACTATCCGCAGGACGACTACTGGTACTACCTCTGCGACACCATGGGCATATATCTAGTGGACGAGGCGAACGTGGAGTCGCACGGCTACGGCTACGGCGTAGAATCCCTCTCGCACTGCACGGCCTGGCGCAAGGCGACCGTCGATCGCAACATGGCGATGGTGGAGCGCAACAAGAACCACCCGTCGGTCGTCATATGGAGCTACGGCAACGAGGCCGGCCCTGGCGAGAACTTCGCCGCCGCCCGCGACGCCATAAAGGCGCGCGACCTCTCCCGGCCCACCCACTACGAGCGCGACTGGGAGGTGGCCGACATGGAGGGATGCCAGTATCCCGGCGTCGCGTGGGTGCAGCGCAAGGCCCGCGACACCGCCGCGCGCAAGCCGTTCTACATCTCCGAATACGCCCATAACATGAACAACGCCATGGGCAATCTCAAGGACTACCAGGATGCTATCGAGTCCTCCGACGTCATCCTGGGCGCGACGATATGGGACTGGGTCGATCAGGGCCTCTACAGGCGGCTGCCGGACGGCAGGATGTCGATCGCGTTCGGCGGCGATTTCGGAGACTATCCCAACGACGGGCAGTTTGTCATGAACGGCACCGTGCTAGCCGACCGCACTCCGCAGCCTTCGTGGTTCGAGGTGCGCCATGTTTACCAGAACTGGTCCGTAAAGGCGACAAACTACAGCCAGCGCGTCGTGGTGCGCAACAAGAACTACTTCGTCTCCGCCCCGGAAGACCTGCGTCTGCGCTGGACGGTGCTGGTCGATGGCGAGGCGGAGGAGTCCGGCGAACTCGACCTCCACGGCCTGGCGCCGCAGACCGAGGCGATCTACGACATGCCGGAAGAGGCGCTCGCCGCCATGCGCGGCCCCGGCACGGCCTCCGTCCGTTTCGAGTTCGTCGAGCGCGGCAGGGTGGTGGCGGACGACCAGATAGACCTGGTGGAGGCCAGGGACGTGGCGCCGCTCGCGTCCAAGGACGGCAAGGTGGCGTTCGAGGAGAGCGCGGACGGCGGGAGCTGGACGTTCCGCTCCGGCGGCGCGGAATGGACGTTCGACCGCCAGACGGGCGCGCTTGTCGGCGCTAAGAAGACCGGCTGGCTCTGGGACACGGAATTGCTGAGGTCTCCGATGAAGCTTGACGTCTTCCGCACGCCCTCGTCGAACGAGGTGCGCTTTGGCGAGGAGTGGATGCGCCAGGGGCTGCGCAACATGGTTGCGCACAGGCTGCCGGGCAGCGAGGAGCCGGTCGTCGAGGAGCTGGCCGGCGGCGCGCTCACCTTCTCCGTGCAGTCGGAGTGGTGCGGCGCACAGTCCGAGAAGCTGCTCGACTTCGGAGGGAACGCCACGAGGATCGAGAGCGCCGGCGCCGCCGCGCCGCGCGCGCGGCTCCGCTTCGCCGTGGCGACGCGCTGGACGGTGTTCCCCGACGGGACGGCGGCCTGCGTCTGCAAGGTGCGCCCGCTTGGCGCGAAGACGGAGCTTGCCCGCGTCGGCTGGTCTTTCGAGATGGACGCCGCCGATCCCGACGTGGAATGGTTCGGCCTCGGTCCGTGGGAGAACTACGCCGACCGCAAGTCCGGCGCGTTCCTGGGCCGCTGGGAGCTTGACGCGCGCGACTTCTACTTCCCCTACGCCCGCAACCAGGACTGCGGCAACCGTGAGGGGACGCGCGGCCTGCGCGTCGGCGACGTCACGATACGTTCGCTCGGCGCGCCGTTCGCCTTCGAGGTGAACCCCTACACGCCCACGGAACTCGTCGAGGCCGTCCATCCCGAAGACCTGCCGAAGAGCGACAAGACGTTCGTCGGCGTGTTCGCCGCCACGCGCGGCCTGGGCGGCGCGAGCTGCGGGCCCGCACCGCTGGAGCGCGACACGCTGCGCGCCGACGCCGACTACGACATGGCGTTCACCCTGTCGCTCGGCGACGAGGAGCTGACGGCCCGTGCGCCGTCCGGCGAGATTTCGCGGCTCGCGCCGCTGCCCGAGCGCGTGAACGCCGCCGGGGAGGGGATCGTTGCGTGTTCCAGCCGCGAGCCCGGCGAGGGCGAGGCCGATCACCTGATAGACGGCGACCTTGGCACGATATGGCATTCCCAGTATGGCACCACCGTCGGCTCCTTCCCGCACTCCGTCACCGTGCGGCTCGGAAAGGAAACGCAGATGAGGGGTCTGCTGTGCCACGGGCGTCAGAACGGCGTGAACGGGCGAGTGAAGAACTGCCTTGTCGAAGTCTCGTCCGACGGCGAGAAGTGGCAGGCGGTGGCGTCGGCGACGCTCGCCGACACGCCCAATGGCCAGCGTATCATCTTCCCCCGCCCTGTCAAGGCCAGATTCTACCGTTTCACCGCCCTCGACAACCACAGGGGCGACGATTTCGCATCCATGGCCGAAATCAAGGTGATCGAGTAGAAGGGCTGGTTCCGGGCTTGGGACGTCGGGTTTGAGCGTTGAAAGCCTTGCCGCCCGCCGCCCTCCTTCCGCCGCCCTCCGCCAACCGCCATCAGCCAATCGTCCCGCCCGTTGCCATGGCAAGCGATGCGCCGATACCGCCGGAGTCCGGCCGCGCTCCCCGCGGCCTCGTTGCTCGGCTTCGGGCCAGGTGCGGCGAGTTCTGGTGGTGGACGGCGCTGATATTCGTCTCGTGCCGCGCCGGCGACGCGATCAACGCCTTCATCGGCCTTTGGCTGGTGCCGCGCTGTGTCGGCTCCGACGAGTTGGGCGCGGCGTTGCCGTTGATGCAGGCGTGTTCGGCGTTCGGTCTGCCGGTCGCAATCCTCGTGATCCCGTTCTCGCGCTGGCTCACGCTCTATGCCGCCGCCGGGCAGATCGGCAAGGTGAAGCGGCTGTTGTGGCTGGTGCTGGGCGGCGTGGCGGCCGCGTTCCTGCTCGCAATCCTGGCGGCGAGGTTCGTGATGCCCGGGCTCTTCGAGCGCCTTCGCGTGGAAGAGGGGTCGCTCGGCTTGCTGATCGTGGGGGCGGGGCTTGTCGGTCCGTGCTCCACCGCGTTCACCAACGCGCTCCAGGGACTCAAGAGGTTCGGCGCGCTCGCGCTGGCCAATGCGGTCGCCGCGCCCGCGCGACTCGTCGCGATGCTGGCGGCGATGCCTTTCCGCGCCCTCTCAGGATACGTGGTGGGGCAGGCGGCTTCGCCGGCCGTGAACGTCGCAATCTCGGCCGCAGCTCTGCGAAAGGATCTGGGCGGCGGCGTGAAGAGCGTCCCGCTGGGCCGCGGCGACGTGCTGGCGATGGTGCGCTACACGATCCCGATCGCCGCATACGTCACGGCGGGGACGCTGCTTTCCGCCTGGCAGACGCTTCTTTTCAGACAGCGTCTGCCGGAGGTGGAGTCGGCGGCGTTCTACGTGATTTCGAGGCTCGCCGAGGTTGCGGCTTACGCCGGCATATCCATCTCGTTGGTGGCGTTCCCGATGGCGGCGGAGGCGGGACGCGACGGCGCCGACGCCATGCCGCTCCTGCGCAAGATGATCCTCGGCACGTTGCTGCCGGGATTTGCTCTGACGGCCCTCTTCGCGGTCGCCGGCGCGCCGATCATGCGCCTCGTGCCGGTCTGGGAGCCATACGGACCATACAGCGGACTGCTGGCGGCATATTCGGCGAGGGTGACGCTCATCGCCGCGGTCGGCGTCTTCGCTTCCTTCCAGATCGCCGCCGCCAGGTTCGGTTTCATGTGGTATTGGCTGCCGCTCACCATCGCCGACACCGGCGTTCTCGTCGCCCTCACAGGGTATGGGGCGTTCGAGGGCGTTCTGCCGGACGCCGCCGTGGAGTGGATGCGCTCGCTGAACGCCGCCACGCTGCCATTCTTCGTCTGGTGGCTCGTCGCCTCCGGCGCGGCCATGGCCGCCGCCGTCGCATTGCACATCGCCGCCATCGCGCGGCGAGAGTCCCAAAACGCGTCGTGAGGGGCGAATTTCCGCCCGTCCGCAGCGACCGACAGACTCTATATATATATAGACTCGCCCCGGTTCCATATATGGATATTGACAGGTCTATGGAAGCATTTTGCATTGCATTTGCCCGT